>CAZMVM010000014.1:21888-36680 GCA_964569785.1 uncultured Pigmentiphaga sp.
TCGCCACAGATGGTTCAGTCTTCGCCATCCTCGGGTCAGCCTCCAGCGAAGGCAACTTCCTCACCCTGTGCACGCGAGCAAAGGCTGAAGTGTTGGGGCATGTGGTTAAGCACTCGCCCGTTCTAGTGCGACGGCTCGCATGGGCAGAAGGGTGCTCTTTTAACCCAACGCGATCAAGTGCCACGTGTTGAACTTCCGCCCTGTACGGGTTACATCTGGATGTGACCCGATACAGATTGGCTTACTATGCGCTTTTCTTTCACACGCGCCTGAACGTGACATGGGCACCTTAACTGCTCAACAAGTCTTGACGCTTGGCAGCCCCGGCATTGCCTTCATCTTCTCGGCCTGCTTCCTGCTATTGGCCTGGCTTTCTCCGCACGCGGTCTACTTAAGAATCCTCGCTGCAGCGTTTTGCTTGTTTGGTTTGGGCATGACCAGCCAGATCTTGCATGTTCCAGCTGGTCTGAAAGCGAATGCTGTGGTCACCGGCGCGCTGTATGTGGCATCAGCAATCCTGCTGAGTGCAGGGTACGTGCGACGCGGTGGGATGCGCTTCAATGGGCTGTTGAGTTTCGTAGCTTTTGCAGTAATTGTGGGCAGCCTGTGGTACTACAGCTACGTGCAAGCAGATCTTATCGTACGGATATGGATCTTAAATGGTGGGGTGGGGCTCATTTTGCTGTGGGCGGCTTGGCGCAGCAGAAGGTTCGAGCAGCGCGATCTGGTTGATCGTTTATTGTATGGATCATTCTGGCTATTTGCGGCCAGTTTTTTTATGCGTACGGGTCTTACTGTTACCTCTATTGAGCCAGGGGTGGGAGTCTCAGGGTTTGCTCAATCGTCTTTCTGGGTCGCCTTGCAGCTCTCGCTGGTACTGTTCGGCGTTTTACTGACCACTCTCCTTATTATCGCTGGCTTAATGGATAAGATCGAAGTGCTCGACGAAGAGCGCATGCGCGATCCGCTTACCAACTTGTTTAATCGACGCGGTCTTATGGCGGCCTTCCGTGAAGAGGCTAATCGAGAGGACGGCGCTCAAATTGGGCTGATTGCGCTCGACGTCGATCATTTCAAACGAATTAACGATCAGTTCGGGCATGCTGCAGGTGATGCCACGCTGCAGGCCATCGGAACATTAATTCGCCAGGTGATCCGCAAGTCGGACGTCGTTGCACGAATCGGTGGTGAGGAGTTCGCAGTATTGCTGCGCGATGCTAATGCAGCGGAGGCCCGTCGTGTTGCCGAAGAAATTCGGACGAAAATTTCTTCATTACAGATTCCCCATCTTCCCCCGGGCTATCAGGTGTCTTGCAGTTTTGGCGCCACCGCATCTTCCCCTAATCAGACCTTTGAACGCCTCTTGGCACGTGCTGACGCTTTACTGTATCGAGCAAAGCGCGCTGGGCGCAATCGGGTCGAGGGAGAACACCTGACGGCTGAGGGCACGCCCCTGAAGATTCAGGTAGGGCAAGTTTGAGCTGCCTGCAGACGCGTTAGCGGCGTTGCCTCCTGTGACACCGTGGGATGATTGTGGTGAACCGCCTCAAGCAGCAGGACATTACCGAGTCGTTCACGGTTTTTGCGGGCTGTCACCGTAATCAGACCAGTCGTCTCGCCAGGCCCGGTTGTCGCTCTACGATAAGGTCGATCAAATCCATCAAATAGTCGCGAACACGTGCTTCGTGAACCGGGGAGAGCTCGAGACCTTTTGCAGGCCGAACGATAGACATGGTTTGGGTAAGTACCGGATCGACAATGCGCCGGGCCGCTAATGTGCCTTCCTTAAGCTCCTTGGCCACTGCCCCGTAGGGGAGCACAGAGGCAGCCAGGCCCTGCATCATGATTTCCCGGATGCCGGCGATCGAGCGCATTTCATAGGTAATTTCGATGGTGAGCTCGCGCTCGAGGACGGCTTGTTCCATGGTGGAGCGCCCTGCATCGCGCGGCCCACCAAAGGCAAAGGTGTAGCCCAGAGCTTCGTCCAACCTGATGGTATCGCCCTGCTTGGCCTGATCGGGGTGCGTCACCAGCAGGAGATCTTCATGCATCACGGGCTCAAGTCGCACACCCGGTTGGTCGGCAGCACTATAAGCAAAGGCGAGATCGAGCTCGCGCGCGGCGATCGCATCGACAAGCACAAAACTTGGGTCTTCCCGCAACGAAAAAGAAAAATCGGAGAGCGTTTTCGAGGCATTGAGGACGGCTTGCGTGCCCACTAGAAGTACCAGGCTGGGCGGCATGCCAAACGTGAGGAACTGCGTGGTCTCTCCACCGAGCGCCGCGACTTCCTTGATTGTCTGCTCTAACAAATCGTTGATGACCTGGATGCGCCGATACAACAATTCGCCCGCGGGCGTAAGCTCGACGCCACGGGCATGCCGGCGCAGCAGTGGAGTGCCGAACAGGGCTTCCAATTGCCGAATGCTTAAGCTCAGCGCAGGTTGCGCGATGCGCAGAGAGGTGGCCGCCCGAGTGATGTTGCCTGCTTCAACCACACGGGCGAAATAGCGCATCTGACGCAGGGTCAACGCGTTGGATCGCAGGTTAAAGCCTGAGGAAGGAGAGGACGTTCGCCGCGCGGCGCGCGCCCCGGTTTCTGGTTGGGTAGGCGATTGAGTCGCGCGAGTCATGGTGGCAAGTTACCGTTTGTTGCTACTCAAGTATATATTGGTGACAGTCGTTTAACTCAGCGCTGCGGTGGCCGGACGGCCGAAGGCATACCCGTGACGGTGTGAGCCCGCACGCGGTTGTAAAGCTCCGGCGCGGGCATGGTAAACGCGCGCCTCGCGCGCGCAGGGTGCTTAGGCGTGCTGCTTTTCCTGTTTTAGATGCCACTCGAGAATTTCCGACCCGGTCGTGAACCAGGCGCCGCCTTTATCGCGAATGTATTGCAAGGCCTGATCGAAATACTTGCTGCGATGGGGGTGACCGATTAGGAAGGGGTGCAGGGCGATCGCCATAATACGCGGAATCTTGGCGCCGTCCTCGTACAACACATCGTAGGTGTCGCAAATCATTTTGCCGAATTGCTCACCGCTTTGTTTCAGATCGAGGAAGGCTGGAATATCGTTGATCTCGATCGAATATGGGATGGACACCAACGAGCCATTCTTGACCTTGACGCGGCTGGGAAGCTCATCGTTGACCCAGTTGCACGTGTACTCGATACCCAATTCCACAAGGAGGTCGGGAGTATTGTGGGTTTCGGTGAGCGCCGGGCTGAGCCAACCTCGCGGGCGAGTGCCCGTTCCTTTTTCGATGGTCTCGATCACCTCTTTGAGCAGGGCGCGCTCTTCATCCACCGTCATGGCGGTGATCATTTCGGAATTATTCCTTCCGTGCGCCATCCACTCCCAGTTGCATTCATTGCCGGCTTGGATCAGCTGGGGGTAGTACTTACAGACATCAGAGTTGAGCGCCGCCGTGCCCCGAATGCCGTGTTTGTTCAGGATGTCGAGCAAGCGCCAGAAGCCTACCCGCACTCCATAGTCGCGCCACGAGTAGTTCAGCACGTCGGGCACCAGACTGGTTGTGACCGGAGTGATCGAGGTGGAAGGGCGGTCGAATAGAAAATGCTCAACGTTGGGAATGACCCACACCGCGACCCGAGCATTGTCGGGCAGTTGCATCGGCGGACGATGCGCGATGGGCTGAAAATCGAAACGACCTGGTTCTTTGATGGTGTTTGTCATGGCTGCCTCCTTGGCGTCGAATGAGGATTAATGCTGCAAACCCTGCACGTATTGCAGCGTCTCTTCCAATGAGACGACGTCGCAATACTTCGCCTCGAGGTCGAACAGGCTTTGCTGGTGCGCAGCCTCCGAGCGATCGCATACTGCTTCACGGATCACCATAGGGCGCAATCCGTACTGCACCGCGTCGACCGCAGTGGCGCGAACGCACCCGCTGGTGGTGGCGCCTACGATGAGCAAGGTATCGCAGGCATTGGCGACGAGGCGGGAGAGAAAATCGGTGCCAAAAAAGCACGACGCGTACTTTTTCACCAGCAGTGAATCGCCTTGCTGGAAATGCAGGCGAGGATCGAGTTCGACCGCTGGGGTACCGGCACGCAGGGTGGCCGCCCCTTTCTGCTTCAATACCCAGACACCGCCATCTTTCAGGCCTGCATCGTCATAGGCGGTCGTGGTGAAAAATAAAGGTACATTTGCGGCGCGGCAGGCGTCGATGACCCGGTTGGACTCCTCAATCTCTTTGCTCATCTCTGAGCCGAGAGGCATGTCCGGGTCGGTGAAGGCCTGAATAATGTCAACAATGACGAGAGCCGGACGTTGGCCAAACCCCAGTTTCTGCCCAAACCCTCGCTGGCGAAAAAACTCTTCATCCGAAATCGTAGCGCGATCAGTCATTTTGAACTCCTTATCGAGCTTGGCCGAAACCTAGTTGTTGACCAAGCTGGTACAAACGCATGCGCAGATGTTCGCCATCCACGATGGCGACGACGAGCAGTACGCTGCCAGTGACGATATCGTGCACAAAAGGGGCGACGCCCAGCGTACTCAACCCCGTTCGCAAAATGCACAGCACCAGCACGCCCGCTGCAATGCCAAGCGGTCTGCCAACTCCTCCTGACAATGAAACCCCGCCCAGAATGGTGGCAGCGACTGCAACCACCAGAATGTCGGCCGCACCCCCGGTAGGTGTTGCGGACGCCAGCCCATAACTCAACATAGCTCCTGACAGGGCGGATAACATTCCCGATGCGGCAAACACGGCCACCATGAGACCGCCCACATTCAGCCCCGCCACCAGACTGGCGGCCCGATCACTACCCGCCGCGATCAGTTCACGCCCCGGCCGCGTGTAGCGGACCAGCCAGGCCAGCAGCAGAAAGCATCCCAAAGTGACGAGCGCGCGCAATGATAGACCGGCGAAAACGGGGTCGTTCATCACGATGGCCACTTCCATGTGCTCGAATTCGATGGTGCGATTGCCAGTGAGTACATAGCTGAGCCCCGCCCACGTGAGCAGCCCGCCCAGGCTGACGGCGACCGAGCTGAGCTGGAGTCGGTTGATAATTAGGGCTTGAAGGGCACCGCCCAGTGCGCCCACACCCAACGCCGCGAGCACCCCCAGCCATGGCGAGCCATTACCGCAAAGTACGGCGACGCAGCCGCCCAGGCCGAACATGCCAGCCACTGAGAGGTCGAACTCACGCATGATCATGGTGAGGCCAAGGCCCAGCGCCACGAGGCCTATCGCGGCAAAATGCTGGAAGACGCTGTAAAAGGTGCGCTCACTAAAAAATCGGGCAGGGCCAAGGAGGGCAGTAAACAAAGCCATGACAGCCAGTAGCAGGACAAATGGCCGCCACTCTGAGTGCAGGAGTTTTCTCCAGCCCATCTTCAGGCACCTCTTCTTCTGTACTGAACGGCTACTGCAACGAACACTAGAATCCCAATCAAGAAATATTGATATTCGGTGTCAAGCCCGTGCAGTAGTAAAACGCTTTGCAATGCGGCGATGACAATGGCTCCGATCACCGTGCGGCCCACGGAGCCTTGTCCACCTCCAATGGCATTGCCCCCCACGAGCACGGCGGAAATCGCGCTGTAGTCGAGTCCGATGCCGTATTCCATGGTGCCCGAACCGAAGCGGGCGGCAATCAATACACCTGCGATGCCGGTGAAAAGCCCTGCCAGCATGTAGGCCCCGGTAATGCGCCCAACGGTATTCAAACCCGCGGCCCGCGCAGCACGTATATTGGAGCCCGTGAGCGCGATTTCACGGCCGAAGCGTGTCTGGGCCAGAATGAGCTGGCCTGTGATACCGACAAGAATCAATATGTAGAGTGCGGCAGGAAGCCCAAACCAGCGCGCATTGAGCGACTCGAAAACAGGCGCGGTTGCGTAAACGGTATGCCCGGCCCAGAGGTACTGCGCTGCACCGCTTAGCAAAGCCAGAAAGGCGATACTGACGATCAAGCCGTTGGCGCGCAAAAGCCCGATGAGCCAGCCCTGGATCCCAGTGAATAACACGGCGAAGCCCAAACTGACGAATAGGCTTGCCACCAATCCGTACTGTGCGAAATGGGCGGCGAGGATGGCGGTGGCGGCACAGGTCGCTCCTAGCGCGAACGACATGATGTTGCCCGACATGGTAATGAAGGTCATGCCGACCGCAACACAACCGATTAACGAGAGGCTGGCGGCGAGTGCAACCAAATTGGGTAAACTGAAAAAGCCCGGTGTTAGCCATGCGACGAGCAGCAACACCACGCTGGACCAGAACGGTAGGCTGCGCACGACTGCGCGCAGGGTAAGTCGTGGGGCAGCCGGTTCTGACATGGGCAAAAGACGCGATGTAGTGCTCATGCGGAGGCCTCGCGAGGTTGAGCTGCGTGAGTGACATCGAGCATGATGCGTTGCGCCGTGATGTTGGGTTTGCGATATTCGCCGACCTTTTCGCCCCGGTAGAGTGTAATAACCCGGTCGGACAGGCCCACGACTTCTTCAATATCGGTGGACATCATGACAACGCCGTAGCCCTGTTGGCAAAACTGCTTGAGCAATTGATAGATTTCCGCACGTGCGCCGACGTCAACACCCCGGGTAGGTTCGTTGAGTAACAATACACCCTGCGGGACCGCCGATAGGGAACGTCCAATAGCTACCTTTTGCTGGTTGCCTCCACTGAGTTGGCCGATGGTATCGCGCAGACGGCGCTTGTCGAGCTGCACTTTATCGCAGCGGGCGGTGGCCTCATTGCGGAGTGCGGGTGACAAGACCACGCCATAACGGGTGACGATACCGAGCTGCGTGGCTAGCATGTTCAAGTCGACGCGCTGGGCCAGAAACAGGCCCTCCGCCGCCCGGTCTTCAGACACAAAGCGCATGTTGGCGCGCAGCGCGCTGGCCACCGAGCCAAGTTTTACTGGACGATGGCCGACGCGCACCTCGCCGGTAGCTTGATAGACCAGCCCGGCCAAGGCCCGCACTGCATCTGTTGCGCCCGAGCCGATTTGACCCGCCAGGCAAACGATCTCTCCTTGGGCGACGTCAAAACTCAGATTCTTTAGGATGCCGGGAACGGTGAGCCCACGGACCGATAGCACGACTTCATCGCGCACATACGAGTCTTGAGGGTACATTTCCCCAAGCGCACGCCCAAGCATGTGTTCGATGAGTAGCTCCCGATCGACATTCTCGATGTCGAACGTGCCAATGAGTCGGCCCCCCCGCAGTATGGTGGCACGATCACAAATTTCGAAAACTTCAGACAATCGATGGGTAATGAAGATGACCGCACAGCCGGATCCGCGTAATCGTTTGAGTGCAGCAAACACTAATGAGATTTCGCTGTCGCTCAAAGTGGCGGTGGGTTCATCGAGAATGAACACGCGGGCGTCGCGCAACAGCATGCGAGCAATTTCCAGCAGTTGCCGTTGACCCAGCGAAAGGCTGGAGGCCGGCGTATCCAGCGCAAGCTCCTCCAGTCCGACGCGGGCCAGTACTTCACGCGCTCGGTGTGTCATTTGCCGCCGTCGAAACAGCCAGCCCCAATCGCGATGTCCTAGCCAAAGGTTCTCGAGCGCGGTTAAATGAGGAACGATGCTGAGCTCTTGTGAAACAAAAGCCACTCCCAGCTCTTGAGCATGCCGCGGGCCGTGCAGTTGAACCGGTCGTCCATTGATCGAAATCGATCCAGCGTCGGGTGCATGTAAGCCCGTCAAGAGCTTGACGAGGGTACTCTTACCTGCGCCGTTTTCACCGCATAAGGCGCGAATCTCGCCGGGTGAAATCGCAAAGTCGACGGCATTGAGCACTGTATTGGGCCCAAAGCGCTTGGTTAGCCCCCGTGTTTCGAGAATGGAGACCTGTTCAGTCGTTGTTGGGGTACTCATAACGCACTTAGTCCGCCGAGAGGGCAAATGTTGTGACAGAGCTTGGGGGTGTGCGGCGCACCATGACAGTGCCGCACACGGACGACCCGCCCATCAAGCGGGCGGGTTTCTATCGCCGCTCCCAAGCCTGCAGCAGCAGCCCGCTGGATATCTTCCGACCTAGAACGTACAAGCGTCGGCGTACTCGTCGAGGTTGTCCTGCTTGATTACGACGACCTCCAGTTCATTGTTTTTGGGCACCTCTTGCCCTTGAAAATGGGCGATCACGGTGTCGATCGCGGCTTTCCCCGTGCGAGTGGGCATTTGCGTTGCCGTGCTGTATTGCTTGCCAGCACGAATGTGATCAACGCCGAACTTCATGCAATTTGAGCTGACGACGACGGTCTTACCCTCGTCCACGCCAAGGGGTATGCCGGCGGCTTCAGCGGCACGAATTGCGGCGTGCGCGATGTTATCGGCCATGCCATAGACTGCGTCCAAGCCTCCCTGGGCGGCAAAACGGGCGAACAATTGGCCTGCAATCCGTTCGCTGGTAGCCGTGTCCCACTTTGCATCTTCCACGGCGACGAGCTCAATGTCGGGATGTTGGGCAAGTACATCCTTGAAGCCGGCCATTCGACGCGGTGCTACGCCTTCGGCAAGGGATCCGGTGATGGCGGCTACCTTAGCGCCTTTACGTCCTTGCAGTGCCTGAACCAATGCGTCCGCGGCAGCACGCCCCAAGTCGGCATGATTCTCGCCGATGTAGCTGACGAAGAGTGATTCGTTGCCATCGGCAATGGGAGAGTTCACGAGGAAGACGGGTATATCGGCTCGGCGTGCCGCCATCAACGCGGGAATCACACCGCGTTCGCTCGCTGCGGTGATCAGAAGGGCATCAAACGACTGTGAAATAGCATCATTAATTTGCTGGCTTTGCAGCGCAGCATCGTATGGGCTGCTATACACCGTGACCTCCATACCATGGCGCTTGGCTTCGGTCTGGATGGTTTCGGTTAGCTTGGCCAGAAATGGGTTGCTGGTGGGTAGAGTGAGATAGGCAAGTCGCTTACCTTGCACCGGATTGTCTGCCGCGCTTGCATGGAACGAGAATGCCAGCGACGCCAATAACGCGGCCTGTAAAAGTCGGTTCAAGAAGTGCATGGTGTCTCCTCTAGTAAGCTTGAATGACGCCAATTGGTAGATTTTTCTCGCTGCCTTCAATGGTTCGAAGTTGTGCTGAATCAGTATAGGCAGCGCAAAATCTCTCTGTCCAATATAAAAAATCCTCCGCGCGTCATACATTTTTTTTATGGTGTTCGAGCTCCACAGGGTCTGGTCATGATGATGCGAGCTCGGCATACGAGCACGCGACCGTGCCATTTATGACAGATGCACGAGTGTGGTCACTGCTCTTGAACATTGTCGTAACGGCCCATTGGTAGACAGGCTTTGCCAATAGTGGATCGACGCCATGGCATAAGTGCGGCGAGGCAGGAGCTATCTCTAAGGGCTTATGTTTAGACTGAATGGGCCCGAGGCCCCGTCGTGGCCAGCGGGCCGTACGCAGGCGCACGACCGCCTCTCTGGCCGCTTTGGGTTCGCCCCACAAAGGCCAGTCCCAAAAGATCCGCATTTTTTGCGCATCGGGTTCAGTCAGGCGTCGGAGACGGCTTCTCGGCGTGGCAAGCCCTTCTTGTGCGAGGGCGAGGAGCTCGTCTCAGGGTTGTAGCCCAACCCTGCCAGGAACCGCTCGACTGCCTCATGAATCCAGTCTTCTAGTTGTCTCTCGTTGGGGACATCTTTTGGGTTGAAAAGCGCTCGAAGTCGCAACGGACCCACGCACGACCCCATGAATTGGTCGGCTGCAATACGTGTGTCGTTGACGCGGATGGCCCCGCTGGCTTTCCACTCATCGAGATACGCGGCGAGCGCGGTAGCAATGCGTGCCGAGCCGCTGGAGTGGAAGGCTTTCGCCAAATCGGGAAATCGAGCCGATTCCGAGATGACCAAGCGATAAATGTCCAACGCCTGGGGCGACAAGATCAGCTTCAGATAGTCGCGGGCGAGCTCGGTTAAGGTTTCTCGTGGATCACGGCCTTTTTGCAATGAGGTGTCCAAGGTGAGCTTGAGCTGCTCACTGGTCTGCACAATGATGAGCCCGAACAGGGCCTCCTTGCCTTCGAAGTGTTTGTAAATCGTTCGTTTCGACACGCCGGCGCACGCGGCGATTTCATCCACCGTTGCTGCTGCAAAGCCGCGGCTAAGAAAGACTTTTGAGGCGGCACGCACGATGGCTTTTGCCTTTGCCGACATTAGGGTTTCTCCCGGGTGATCAGAGGTCACATAGTCCATGGAAAGTTGCGATTTTGGGGATTTCTGAGTGTAAACTATCGAGTATACTTTTGACGACCGACGCCAGAAATATAAAACGCTCAAAGGAGGCTTTCGATCAAGAATCATAAGTCATTCAGGAAACTGCATTCCTGCTAACCACCTGCCCACTACTTGGTGGGTACAGATCGAACGGGGTTGACTCAGCTCGCATGCCATACCTTAACGCTGCGAGGTGCGTCACTATCCAAATTGGTCGGCCGGTAAATCTGTGCTTGAACCCGCCAACGGGGGGTCATTTCAGTGTTGATTACGAGCATGGGGGCAGGACGCATAGAGGGTCGTTGCACCTACTGTTTCCGAACTGCATAAGGTGGTTCAAGCCAACACCAAAGAGGAAATCATGAGACAGCTTGTCACTATTGTCCGCGTTGCAGCCGTTGCACTGTTCTGTTCCGCGCTGCCGTATGCCGTACAAGCGCAGCTTGCTGGTACATATGACGAGATTTTGAAGGAGGCCAAGGCTGAGGGCGAATTGCACTTTATGGCCAGCGGTGAAACGTTCGGTGGCCAAGAGGCTATGACTCTGCTAGAAAAGGCGTTCAACGAAAAGTACGGTACAAATATAACCTTGAGGTTCACGCCAGGCCCATCCATGCCGGCAATGGCGGCTCGCTTGCAACAAGAGGCAAAGTCCGGAGCGGCCGCCAGCACGGGCGATGGCCCGGGTTACACCGCGTTCTGGCAGCGGCGCGGCGCACCGCTCGACTTCGTGGTCGGTATTCAACCTGCTCCTACCGATTACTTCCAGGTGGCCGTGCCAAAGAATTCGGCTCACCCCAATGCAGCCGCGCTCTTTGCAGCATTCTTAACCACGCCGGAAGCACAGGAAATTATTGACAGCGTCAGTTTCCAAGGCTCCCGTTTGTCTCCCAATACTACAGTGGCGAAGTACATCAAAGAGTCGGGCGTCAAGCTTTTGGATCCTAACGAGTTGGCCCAGTTCTTTCAAAGCGCGGAGTACCGAGACATCTATGGAGAAATGAAGCAGATCTTCAAAAACTAGGATGCATGGGGTGCGGAGCCAAAACATGGCGGCAGTGATGAGTGGAAAGGGTGGCGCTGGGTCGAAGGGCAAAGCGTCACGCCTGAACTGGAATAATTGGCTGGGCATCGCCGCCGTTGTTCCCGTTGCCTTGCTCATAGGCGCAGTAGCGGTTCACTGTATTGATCTTCTGCTTTCAGAGCAGCATCGCGAAGAGGTCGTTCGCCTATTCACCGATATCAATTATTACCGCATACTTTTAAATACGGCGGGCTACGCCTTGCTGGCAACTTTCATCGCCATGCTGTACGGACTACCCATTGCCTGATTCACCGAACGGATCGCCAGGAAGGGAGCGAGGTGGATTCGCATCGCCATGATTGCTGGTACCATCGTGCCCGGTTTCTTCGTTGCCATGGGCTGGTTGTTGCTGGGCCATCCTCGCATTGGCTTTTTCGCTGGTCTCGGGATTCCCGTTAATATCACGTCGCTAACCGGGCTCGCATTCGCCCAAGGGCTGGCGTTAGCTTCACTGGTGTTTGTCATGATTGCGCCGTCGATGGCGGCGTTGAGCGACTCATTAGAAGAAAGTGCGGCCATTCATGGCATGCGGCGGCGGGCAATTTTGTGGAACGTTTGGCTGCCTCTTTTGAAACCAGCCTTGCTTGCCTGTGGAAGCGTCGTGTTCTTAATCTCGTTTGCTTCCTTTGATATTCCTGCAGTATTAGGTTTGTCTAACCGCATCGTTCTGTACAGCACGTTTATTTACGAGCTCATTACACCCGCCAGCGGGGTGCCGCAGTATGGGTTAGCAGCCGCCAGCAGTGTACCCGTGCTCGTCATGGCCGTGGTGTTAACCCTGGTGTATCTGCGCCTTACCAAGGCGGCCGATGCGTATGCCATTGTCGGCGGCAAGGCACGTGGCTCTGGATCTAAACGGCCGCTGCGCATCACCCTGTGGGTGGGGTGGGCCTTCTGTTTGTTCTACCTGCTGGCCTCTTTCGTTCTGCCCCTGCTGGCAGTCGGGTGGGCGTCCTTGCTGCCGTTTTACCGCCCTCCTTCTTTGCAGGCGATTTCTAATGTCAGCCTCAGTCAATATCAAGAGCTCTTTTCTTCACAGTTCTTAAGCTCTGCGGGTAATACCGTCATTTTTGCTCTTGTCGCCCCGACCATTACGGTTGCTCTGGGCTTTGTAATTTGCTGGGCAGGGGCACGGGCCGTTAACGGCGTGCGATATGCGCTCGATGTGGTTTCGTTTCTGCCGCTGGCCATACCCAGCGCCGTGCTGGCAGTGGGTGCAGTGGCGTTAGCGCTCATGTTGGGGTCGGTAATCCCAATATACGGAACCCTGGCCCTGATCATTATTGTAGAGGCCGTGGCACGCATTCCCATTGCTACGCGGGCAATCGGGTCGGCCTTATTGCAGCTCAACAAAGAGCTGGATGAAGCGGGGGCGGTGTTTGGTCTGGGCATCGGCAGTCGCGTATTCAAAATTACCTTGCCTTTGATTTTCCCAGCCATGCTTTATGTATGGTTTTTATTGGCGATATTGGCATTCCGCGAACTCGCCATACCGGTGTTGCTGGCCTCTAAAGGCAACATCACAATTTCAGTGTACACCTTCGGTCTTTTGAGTACGGGCAGTTTCGGGCGCGCGGCCGCGCTCACACTGGTGGTGTTGGCAATTGTTCTGACGCTGGCGTTGTTGGCCTTGCTTGTGCATCGCTTATTGCGGCGCGCGCGTTTGGTTCGAGGTTAAAGCGATGTTGAGTATCACTGACTTGTACATGAACTTCGGCGAAGCCGACGTATTGTGTGGAATCAACCTCGAACTTGCTCAGGGCGAGCTGTTTGCTCTCCTGGGCCCCAGCGGCTCGGGAAAGTCTACCGTACTGCGCTCCGTTGCAGGGTTGGAAACTCCCACGGGCGGAGACATTACGATCAACGGCAGAACCGTTTTTTCCAGAACAAGAGGCATTGACATTCCCGTCGAGAAACGGCAGCTGGGAATGGTGTTTCAGAGCTACGCGTTGTGGCCCCATTTAACCGTACGTGAGAACGTCGAGCTGCCCTTACGCACGGGCGAGCGGAAATTGAACCCAGCCCAGGTGCGTGATCGTGTTGCCGAAGCATTGCACTCGGTCGAACTTGAAGAGTTCGCTGATCGGCCCGTACCACGCTTGAGCGGCGGACAACAGCAACGGGTGGCGTTGGCGCGTGCTCTTGCGACCAAGCCGTACGTCATGCTTATGGACGAACCGCTATGTAACCTGGATGCACGGTTGCGCGAAACCATCCGTGAAAAAATTAAGAACATCGTGAAAGATGCCGGCATCACGGTGCTATACGTCACGCATGATCAGGCGGAAGCCATGGCGATTGCTGATCGCATCGCTGTCATGGCCAACGGCGTGGTGCGCCAGGTTGGAACGCCACGCGAAATTTACACCCGGCCGGTTCACCCTCGCATCGTTTTTGGGGGATGTGAACTGGATCGAGGGAACTATTCAGCAGAACACCTTCAAAACCGATTTCGGTGAGTTAGCCGTTCCGGCTTTGCTCGCTTCAGGGCCAGCCACAGCTGGCATCCGCCCCGAAAGCTTGCGACTGCATGGTAGTCCTGTTGAAACCGAGAACGCGTTTCCCTGTCAGGTGGCGTCGGTAACCTATCTTGGTTCCAATCAAATGGTACGGATTCGGTTGGGATCAACCGAAGCGGTGGCGCGTGTCGACGGTTCAGCGCGACTTGCCGATACGATGTGGGTAACGATTGACCCCGCCGAAGTCTTGGTATTCCCGGGGGCTGTCGATTCGCGCCCCAGCTCATGGCTGGAATAGGCAATTAACCATTCAAGCTGCCCAAGCCAATCTTTGAGCAACATGCGCGGCAAACCCACCGTTTCAGGGCGGGGAAGGATAGCGCAGGCGGCGCAGCCGCGCTTGTCTTCAGATTTCAGTGGCAGGTTGCAGCTGCTCGAGGTACGGGCGCCCCATGCGCAGGTAAGTATCACGCGTAAGTCCGAAGGGGGTGTCTGGAGGTCGGACGCCAGTGCCCGGTCACCGCAGCTGCATCAAGCAGCTTCGGGGTAAGCACACGCGCGGCGGGTAGGCAGAAAAAAGCCCAGCTGATACAGCCTTGCAATCTTGGGCGTACGACCCCGTGCATCGGCTTTATACAGCTGGGCTTGATAGCCTTGCCACAATTCACGCCGGAATCGGCGTTCCGGCGTATCGATATTAGCGCTTGCTGAACTGCTTGCGGCGACGAGCTTTGTGGAAACCCACTTTCTTCCGCTCCACTTCGCGAGCGTCACGCGTGACCAACCCAGCGGCACGCAGGGCGGGCTTCAGGGTTTCGTCGTAGTCGATTAGGGCGCGAGTGATCCCGTGGCGTACCGCACCTGCCTGACCCGACTCTCCACCACCGTGAACGTTGACTTTGAAGTCGAATGATTCAAGGTGGTCGGTAATGACCAAAGGCTGGCGCACAATCATGCGGCCGGTTTCACGAGCGAAGTACTCGTCGACAGGCTTGCCGTTAACAATGATTTGGCCAGTGCCCTTCTTCAT
>CAZMVM010000015.1:0-35419 GCA_964569785.1 uncultured Pigmentiphaga sp.
CTGCGCAGCAAGCCAACCGCGTAGCTGCTGAATCAAGATACAACAACGGGAGGATGTCCGCTTCCCCCCTCTGGGGCAGCCCCCCACCGGCGCGCGTCTCAACGTAGAGCTTTCGAGATACCGCCCGCGTCGCTAAGAGGGGCTGGCCCCCAGCAGAAACAACTGCCGACGGTCAGAGGCGGCATGCGGCGACTAAACCGACCTAACCGTCTTCAATCGAGTGAGTAGATAAATTGCATAGAGAGCCGACAACCCGACCAGAATGTAAACAATGCGACTCAGCACGGACATCGTGCCGAAAATCGCCGCCACCAGGTCGAAGCTGAAAAGACCTACAAGCCCCCAGTTCAGACCGCCAATGATGAGTATGACCAGAGCGATCCAATCCAACACGGTCAAGCCACTCCACGTGCCCACGCGTGCATTATGGACATTTGTAGACATGCAGTTCTCCTGTCCGGGTTAAGGAAGAAACTTCATGCACGGAATCGATGGCCTCTGCACACTTGCTGCGGGGATAATCGCTATGCGCGCACGCGCGACTGCCCGTGCGTGGATGACTCGCAGCGTTCAATAGCAGGCGTAAGTTCCGCGCCCCACGGCCACAGCAAGATTTGTTCCATGTAGGCCAGGACGTGTGCGACTGACTACAAAGTGCGGACCATTTGAACGTTAGTTAGACGGGGCTGTGAAGCCGCGGCCTGGCTTATTGAAGCGCACTAGGCTTGGGCGTGAAACGAAAGGCTGTCTAGCCTCTCGAGGGACTTTGCCATCTGCAGCGCAACCTCGGCCGGGATTTGCCGTAGCACGTCCCCCGTGTCGTTATCAATGACTTGTACTACCACTTGTCGCGTGTCATCGTCAATTTCAAAGCGTAAACGGGTTGCCCACGGTTTGACGATCTCATTGAGCTGTTGTACAGCCTCTTGTACATCTTCAATCGGCGGCGTAGCAATCGGGTGATCAGCGGTGGCTTTATTGGGATGCGCGACACGTGCAGGCGCTCCCGGCATCTGACCGCCTGAGTGCGACAACATTGACAATACGGCTTCCCACGCGGGTATGGGTGGAACGGACATACTTCTCCTCTTGTCTAGAAGCATGCAGTGAAATGAGCATATCAGCCTTAACGGCAGAAGGTGTCGAACCTTTATACCCGCACGTAGGTAGTAGCTAAGATCGTGGTGAGGCGGACGCGTGCGCAATAACATGGCGGGCAGGCCCGATTCGTGGCCGCACGCCCCGCAAGCGTGCAAGGTCGTCTCGGCACGATGACTCGGACGACCTCACGCCCATTCTAATTCTAGTTAGCTTTGATCGATGCTCCCTCAACGATTTTGGCGTAGCGCTCAATATCGGCTTTCAGCTTGTCCGCCATTTCTTGTGGAGTGCCTCCTAACAAGTCATAGCTTTGCGCGGCCGCTTTCGCTTTGATTTCGTCTCGTTTGAGCTGCTCGTTCACCGCCGCATTTAGCTTCTCGATGATGGGCTGCGGTGTACCCGCCGGCGCCAGCATGGCGAACCACACGTCGATATCGTAGCCCTCAAGATTAGCCGCCTCGCTTACCGTCGGCGTATCTGGCGCATACGATGAGCGCGTCGCCCCGGTAACCGCAAGCAGTTTGATCTTGCCACTGTCAAGATGGGGTGCCAGGTTAGCTATCGTACTGAAGGATACCGGTACGACGCCGCTGAGGTGATCGGGGATTGCCGAAGCGCATCCTTTGTACGGAATATGGACCATCTCGATATCGGCCATCTGAGACAAAAGCTCGGCCGCTAAGTGCTGGGGGGCTCCCGTAGCACAGGTACCGTAGGAAATTTTTCCCGGGTTCTTTTTCGCGTAATCGATCAACTCTTGAAGTGAGTTGATGTTCATGCCCGTATTCACCGAAATCGTGACCGGTGAGCTTCCCAACATGGCGATGGGTTCAAAATCCTTGATGGGATCGAAACCCGCTTCATCGAACACCAATGGGTTAATCGCCAGGTTACTGGTGACTACCAGCAAGGTATAGCCGTCGTTAGGGGCGCGGGCCACCGCGTTGATCCCGATATTGCCACCGGCACCTGCGCGGTTTTCAACGATAAAGGACTGGCCAAGCGCACTTTGTAGGCCTTCGGCGACCACCCGCGCCATCGTATCGGTGCCCCCGCCAGCACCGAAAGGAACGATGACCCGTACCGGGCGCTCGGGATACTCTGCCGCCTGCACCAGCGAGGCTGAAAGCGCCACGGCAGCCAGAACCGTCAGACTTTTTCTCAACAAACGCATCGACGTCTCCTTATGTTTTGTTCGTTGCAAAGATAGCCTGAGAAGCCTCTAGGCCACCGTCTCCGCAACGAATCGTACTGCTTGCACGCCTAAAAGTCACCCAAGCCCTTCTTGCGCAGCCCGCTGCTCGTGTCAAAGCAGGTATTCGGTGTACAGGCCTAAAGCCCTCGATGCAGTGCAGAAACGCCAAACCCAATCACCGTGCGTTATGGCTGAACGTATGTCCCTATATTGGGACAACTTTTTCGTTACTCTGCAAGCCAATCAAAAAAGAACGGGGGCCGCACGTACGGCCCCCTGTTTTGGGTGGTGGGCTCCGATCACCGGAGCAACCTATCCTATCTTCTTAATGCAAGAGGATGCCTCGATGCGCTCTCAATTCTTGCAGTCGCGAGCAAGGCTTTGTCAAAACTCGCTAGCGGTGGATGCAAAGAATGCTGTGCCCATCGCGTATCAGTGTTCGATCGCATCAGGCGCTGACAACCCTCGGCAAACTGAAGGAGACAGTCGGTTAACAACCACGCCCCGCGTGCCAGCCGGGGCACTGGGCTGACCTAGACTGTGGTCTCCTGGCCGTCGGATCAGCATTCTCTGCATGATCAATGTCGGTAAAACCCACCACACGCGCGCATCCTCCGAACTCGCGTCGTCTAAGTTCTCAGCCTTCGAGTTTCAATCCCGCTTTGACAATGGTGTCTTCTACACGCTTGCGCTCGCGCTCTAAATGTGTGCGGAACGCTTCAGGTCCAATACGTGCAGAACGGCTGCCGCGATTCTCCAACATCTCAATGTAGCGGGGCGTGGTAACCGCTTGCTGCATCGCTTCCGCCAACTTGGCAACGATGTCGTCGGGAACGTTCGGGGGTGCGACCAGACCGAGCCAAGATGATACGGCAAGGCCGGGGTAGCTTTCCGCTAACGTCGGCACGTCAGGGAACTCCGGCAGCGTGTCCGCACTAGCCACGGCCAGCAGCTTCAGTTGATTTGAACGAATGTAGGAAGAGACAGCACCAAAGCTGTCGATCATGAAATCGATGCGTCCCGCCATAAGGTCGGTGGTGGACTGTGCTCCTCCCCGATAAGGAACATGTACCGCATCCAGACCGGCAAATACATTCAACATTTCTCCGCCAATGTGCATGGTCGTGCCCAGGCCTGGAGAACCAAACGTCAGTTTGCCCTTATTCTCTTTACCCCAGGCAACCAGCTCTTCGACACTGTTGAACGGAGAGTTCGGCGGCACCACGAAAACGAAGGGGCTCTCGTTGGCCAAGCTGATCAACGTAAACTGCGTATCGCGGTCGTACCCAAGAGATTCTTGCGTCAACGGGTTGACGACAAGCTGTCCTGGAGAGGCCAGCATAATGGTATAGCCATCCGGCTTGGCGCGCGCCAGCTCTGCCGCTGCAATATTCCCGCCTGCCCCCGGCCGGTTGTCTACGATAACGGTCTGGCCCAATGCCTTGCTTAACTCTTCAGCCAGCATACGTGCTGTGGAATCGGTGATGCCGCCGGCAGCAAAGCCGACCAGCATGGTGATGGGACGGCTTGGGTAATTGTCTGCCGCCTGTACCCCTGAACCGCCCAATGCAATCGCTCCTAGAAGCACGACGGAACGTAACAGTTTCATCATGGTTTAGCCTCCTCTGACCCCATTTCTCGTGTTGCTCGGTAAGCACGCGTGCCCTGCCGCTAACCGGCAGACCCGCTTTAAATACTGCGGCCAGCCTTTTCCCAGTAGGGAGCGCGTAATTCGTTCTTGAAGACTTTGCCCATACTTTCACGGGGCAATGCTTGGTGGAAATCAATGACCTTTGGAATCTTGTATCCAGCCAAGCGGGTTCTTAGCCACGCCTTAAGTTCGGTGTCTGAAATAGACGACGATGATGCACGGACCACCGCTGCTGCTAGGCTTTCTCCATACTCGTCGTCAGGAATGCCGAAAACCGCACAATCCACCACTTCCGGATGAGTCAGCAACGTGTGCTCAATCTCGGCTGGATAGATGTTGACGCCTCCAGAAATGACCATGTCCCGCTTGCGGTCGGTGATGTACAAAAAACCATCTGCATCGAGATAGCCCATGTCGCCCGTCGTGATATAGCCATTTTTATCGATCGCACGCCGGGCCGTTTCATTATTGCGGTACGTAAAGGGCAGCGCATTTTCCCCGCTGTTAACACAGACTTCCCCGACTTCACCAACGGGAAGCTCGCGACCGTCTTCACCCAGGATCTTTAATGAAGTTCCTGGAAAGGGGCGGCCTACACTGCCAGGCCGCTGGAGCCATTCTTCGGACGTGATGAAAGTGACAAGACTGGATTCGGTGGACCCGTAGGTTTCGTTCAGGATGGGCCCCCACCACTCAATCATGCGTCGCTTGACCTCGGGTGAGCAGGGTGACCCCCCGTGCGTAATGTTCTCTAATGATGAAACGTCGTATTTGGTACGCACTGCATCGGGTAGTTTTAACAAACGTACCAACATTGTTGGAACCATGGACAGGTGTGTGATACGGTGACGCTCGATGATGGCCAAAAGCTCTTCCGCATCAAAGCGCGGCATTACGACGATTGTTTCTGCCAACCGCAAGGCCACCCGGGCTGCTGAGTTGGGTCCAGCGTGGTACAAAGGGCCAACAATGGCAGTTCTCATACCTTGGCGCGCTCGACTCGCCAAACGGCGCACTCGCAACGCACCCTCATGCTGGCGCGGAGTACCTGGTAACCGCATCACGCCCTTGGGGCGACCGGTGGTACCCGACGTATACAGCATGCTTCCAACGGGCGCCACTGCAGGCTCTTGAATCGGAGCAAACGAATCGCGCCAGCTGACCCACTCAAGCGTCTGCTCGGGCAGTGCGACTTCATTTTCGATACCGTAGGCGCGACGTATCTCAGCCGGCACGGACACCACGAGTACCGGTAGGGTCGACGGCACGACAGCAGCAATCGTGGGCCAAAAGTCGGCATGAACTACCAGGGCTTTTGCTCCGCTGTCTGAGAGTATGAATGCAACTTCCTCTTGCTTGAAGTGCCAGTTGATGGCAACCAAGTGAACGCCGATGTGATTGAGTGCCAGAATCAGCTCGAGGTATGGCACATCATTACGTAACATGACGGCAACGGCGTCCCCCGCTTGTAGGCCCATTGATCTAAAGCCCGCTGCTGCACGCGCAGCGTTGTCTCGTAACACCTGGCCGTCGGTTGGCTGCTCACCCTGATAAATGGTTTGCCAACTTCCCATGCTGAAGCTCCCGTTCATTGTTCCAGACGCCCCAACTGCAGCGTCGCTCGACTGAACCTTCACTACTGAACAGCGTTTAAAGTGGCAGCCTGGGCACTCTCACTGCACGGCTACCTTGCCTAGCCGCTCCACACAATGTGCCGCTTCCGTCATCAACTGCCGGATGACGGTATCGACCGACTCGATCGCGGAGGCGAATCCGATCGCGGGCCCCATCGATAGCAGACCGGTTTCCCAATCGCCTTTAGCGTAGGCGTGATCACGCCCCAAACGGCCCGTCGCCAAGACACCAAAGTCGGGATAGCGGTTGACTCCTTGTGCTTCCAGTTCGCGCGTCTTGCGCACGGTTGCGTTATCCAGAACCCGCCACGGATTTCCCGTACTACGCAATGCGAGCGTTGACGCTTCCGCCGGAACTTGCGCCAAATGCTGTTTGTATGCCGCATGGGCCCAGATTTCGTCGCACACCAAAAAGCGTGTTCCCATTAGGACGCCTTCCGCACCCAGAGCCAGTGCCGCTGCGATTTGTCGTCCGCTACCGATGCCACCTCCCAGCACCAACGGAACGGTTAAGCGGGGCAAAGCCAGCGCCCCTAACACGAAACTAGGCAGCTCGTTGGTTCCGGGGTGGCCACCCGCCTCCATTCCCACTAATGCAACCGCGTCCGCCCCACGCTCTTGTGCTCGCACGGCATGATCCACAAACGCCGCTTTGTGCAAGGCGATCCCACCCGCGGCGTGAATCGGCTCGAACAAACGTTCAGGAGAGGGGCCCACTGTTTCGAAAGCACGAACTCCCTCGTGCAAGGCAAGGTCAATCCAATGGGGAACGAGCTGGTTGGCTTCCGGACGACGGGATTGCGTAATGTTGACCCCGAACGGCTTGCCCTCTGTTAACTCGAAGCACAATCGAAGCGCGGCACGAAATGCGCTCAAATTGTCGTAAGACCGCGGCGTGATGAAGGCCATCCCCCCGGCATTCACCACCGCCGCCACGTATTTTGCATCCGACAGCCACATGAGCCCACCTGCAATTATTGGGTGAGCAATGTTGAAAAGCTCGGTAATGCGTGTTCGAAAAACGCATTGCGGGGAGACTTGTGCGGAACTCATCACGTGTTATGAAACGCTCTATACCATCGCATAACCGCCGCTCACTCCAATACATTGGCCAGTAATGTAAGCGGCGCGATCCGACGCCAGCAAACACACAATGCCGGAGACGTCTTCTGGTGTGGCCAATCGCTGCAACCCTCTCCCTATGGGATAGCTGCTGTGCAGCATCGCTCGCAAGCGCTCGTTGTTTTCAGGTGTGGCGGCAGGACTCAGGGCTCCCTCTTTGATGCCCTCGTGGGACACCGCACCCAGGGCGACCGAGTTCACATTGATGCAGTCTCGTCCATGCTCGCGCGCAAGCGCTTTCGCGAACCCCAGCATGGCAGCCTTGGCCCCGGAGTACACGGCCAGCCTAGCCTCACCGATTCGCCCAGCTTCTGAAATGATGTTGATAATCTTGCCGTAGCGCCGCTCTTTCATGCCCGGCAACACAGCGTGGCAGCAGTGCATCATGCCAAAGACATTGAGAGCAATAATGCGTTCCCACCCGTGAGGCTCGGTATCAAGAAACCTCGGGGCTGGCCCACCTTTCTCGCGACGTTCAACCAGAACACCGGCGTTATTGACCAGAATATCGATGGGCCCCAGCACCTCTTGAGTCTTAGCGATGACCGCGTCCACTTGTTCCCGGGAGGTGATGTCCGCGACCGCGGCATAGGCGCGGCCGCCTTGGGCGACGATCTCGCCTACCACTGCCTCCGCACGGTCGCGAAACAGGTCGTTCACGGCGACGCGCACTCCTTCCTTGGCCAGATCCAAACTGATGCGTCGACCGACGCCTTGGCCGGCACCGGTTATGAAGGCCACACGATGCTGCAGATTTAGATCCATTGCTCCTCCCCTTGATCGGCCCTTACTTTGGTGATACACGCGGCCACGGTTGAGTAACAAAAGCGATCGAGATGAGCGCGCCGTGATGACCTGTGCAGTCGTTCGTTAACCGACGGGAGATAGGCGCTCGATCATCAAATATAGGGCTGGGCGCATTTAGCATAGTTTTAAGGGCATTATCGCCCTTGAAAGTTAGGCGAGCGCTTCTCGAGAAATGCTTGCATCCCCTCTTTTCTATCCTCGCTCGATATCACCAATGCAGCGGCATAGCGCTCGTACTCGAGGCCGGCATCGATGCCCACCTGCATACCGACATCGATCGCATGTTTGATATGACGAATGGCAAGTGGTGCATTCGCGGCGATGCGTTGCGCAATCGCCACAGCCGTAGGAATAAGCTCCGCATCATCGACCACCTGATTGACCAGTCCGATAGTGTGGGCGCGCTCCGCGGTAATGTGATCGGCGGTGAACATAAGCTCTTTCGCATACCCTACCCCTACGAGCCGCGGCAAGCGCTGCGTGCCACCGGCAGCGGGCATCGCGCCAATACGTGCTTCAGGCAAACCGAGACGCGCACTGCGAGCGGCGATTCTAATATCACAACAAAGAGCGATTTCTAAGCCGCCACCAAGTGCGACACCGTTAATTGCGGCAATAATCGGCTTTTCGAACTGTTCAATGCGCCGATACAAGCTGTGGGTACGCTTCTGCTCGAGATGGTATTCGGCTTGTGCCAGGCGGCGGTTGGCGCGCTCTTTGATATCGGCCCCCGCACAGAATGCACGGTCTCCCGCCCCGGTAATAATCACGCAGTGCACAGCAGGATCGTTGCCCGCTTGTTCGAACAAGGCATGAGACAGTTCGGATCGTAGAGTGCCGCCAATAGCATTCATGCGTTCGGGGCGATTGAAACGAATTACCGCTACCCCTTCTTTAACTTCGTATAGCAGCGCGCAATAATCCATGTCGTTCATTGATATGTTGGTTAATCTTTAGCGAGGACATGTGCCACCGCCACGGACCCCAAGCCGATCATGTGCGCTAAAGCTGTGCGTGCCCCCGCATGTTGACGCGGCCCGGCCTCGCCCCTTAGCTGACGTACGATCTCGGCGATCTGGCCAATACCCGTTGGTCCTAAAGGGTGACCCATGCCCAGCAACCCGCCTGAAGGATTGATCGCACATTTGCCCCCGATACGGGCGTCACCTCGCATGAGGTAATCGACCGCCTCCCCTGGCGGACACAGGCCGATTGCCTCGGCGTAGAGCAGCTCCTCGATCGTGAATGCGTCGTGCAACTCGACCAGATCGAGCGCTTCCGCTTCAACTCCCGCTTGCTGTAACGCCTGCGCAGAGGAGGTGCGCACCAGATCCACCACGGGAGAGAGCCCCTCGGAAAGCTCTTCGCTACACGCGACGGAGGACAACACCCGGATCGCTCGATGCCGAGCGATGCCCAAGCGCTCGATGGCCTCGTCCGAAGCGACGATGACCGCGGCCGCGCCCTCTCCGCGGGGGCAGCATTGCAACGACGTGAGCTCTCCAGCAATACGGGGAGCGTTCAGGATGTCATCGAGGGTTCGCGGCTTGCGAAACTGGGCATAGGGATTCCTGGACGCATTCCCATGATTCTTGACCGCTACCTGCGCCAAATGTTGAACGTTCCAACCGCGCTCACGCATACATTGCCGGGCGATCAGAGCGTATCTGACCAGGGGCACATTTCCGGTCGGGCTCAAAGGAGGCAACCCATCTTTAAGTGCCGCGCGACGTCCATCCCCAAACTTATCGACTCCGACCGCGAGGACCACGTCGTGCAGACCCGCAGCAACTTGCATACAGGCTTGCCGGAAAGCTGTGGAGCCCGATGCTGAAGCATTCTCGACCTGTGCGACTTCCAAACCCGTTGAACCCAGATGTCGCAACATGACCCGCCCTGCAGCCATGCCCAAGGCCGCTGTTCCCACGACCGCGGAGCTCACTTCCGACCATGTCACACCCGCATCGCGCAACGCATCCCTAATCGCGACGATACCTAGCGTTGTATATGGCGTATCGGACGGAAACTGATAGCGATGAAGACCAATGCCCACAACTCGGACCGGCCGTAGGGTGGCTAACGGACGCGTAACCCGCGCACGAAGAGGCTGCGCCTTATCCGAACTGGTGCGTGCGATCGATGATTGCTCGACGTTTCCGTTGAGTGCATCAGATGACGACGGGATTCCCATTTAAACCTCAGACGCAAAGGCCGGACGAAATTGCCACACTCCGCCTCGTTCAGTTTCCACCCATTCCGGCACGAGCGACATGTTGAGCTCGAGTTCCGACTCATCGGCAACGGTTAGCAGGACCTCTTCGCGCAGACCTGGGCAAAGCTCGACTTCGCCGATGACGTAGGGAGGCTTCAGGCCGGGCACCAGCTCAGCGTATATGGTGATGAAATTCCGCAACTTGAATGGGCCTGGGTGATCGACAGGCTTAAGGTCTTGAGCCTCTGCCCCGCAGACGCGACACCCAGGTGATTCGACCGGGTACGAATAACCACCGCACCGGTGACACTGCGCCACCTGCAGGCGTTTTTGTTGGCTCCCCACCATTGCTCCTCTCTGATCCTGGTTATATCTACACTGCTTTTTATGTGCCTACATATATCGGTTAGTAGCGTTGCAATGCCCTCAAGAAACAGCCGCTACTCTTAGTCATGGATAAGTCTTACTGATGCGATTGTGAAGTCTTGTTTTGCTATATTTGCGCCGCTAAGCGATGCCTTAAGTCGCGCTTAAGCGCATCGATGGTTTGACGCAGGTTACTGCCATGTGGACTCAATACCGATTGCAATCGAATGCCACGCACTGCTGCAATAATGAGTTGAGCTTCGATATCGGGATCGATTTCCGCAATAATTTCACCGCTGGACTGACCCGCCCTAATTTGCGCCGCAAGCGCTCGGTGCCACCGTTGGCTAAGGTCTGCAAATACGTGGCGTATTTGTGGAACCGGTCCAACTGATTCCAGCATTAGTACAAAGAATGCCTTCGAGCTGGGCGGCGGGTTTTCCATGCCTTCCAGGTAGCAGTCGATTTCGCAGAAGATGGCTTCTAAACCGCGCAACCCGCGCAGCCGCGGTAACAACCGAGCACGGTACTCTTTGACGACGTGGTCAAGAACTGCTTCAAGTAAACCGTCTTTTGAACCAAATCGATGCTGCGCCAACCCCCGGCTGTATCCCGCTTCGACCCCCACCATTTCCAGCGTGGTCTGCATACTGCCATGGGCGGCAATAAGGCGGACGGCAGCGTCCAACATTCTGCGATCGGACTCCGCGACCCGCTCGGCCTGCGTACGCCGGCGGGTTTGACCACGCTGCGCCACCTGTGACCCGGCCGCACGCCCCGCATGTGATTCTGGGCGCATTGCAGTACGAGAAGCATTGCCAAGCGCGCTTGAGAAAGAGGTTATACCGCTCATACAGACATACTAATTATTTGTGTGTGCACAAGCAAGTTATTTTTCCTAGTGCTTACCCTAGATTTTTAAGTTATTTCGACGAGACGCGGCTCCATGCGGGTGTTTCCATGTGAGCCGATACCTGGCTCAATTCTGTAGGTTTTCGCGGGGCAAGCCCAATAAGCTAAGACCTCGCACCATTGCTCATAAAGTATCGGGCCCGGCAAAAGCCGAGCCCGATGATTCGTTTACACCCCATTTACTCATGGCTGGGTTTCGGTGTCTCTGACCTGCTACGCGGCAAGATGGGGTACTCGATGCGCGGCTGCTCACCCGTTAACGTGTGCAGGAAGGCAGCAATGGCCTTCACTTCGTCTTCGTTAAGTTCTGCCCCCAACTGACTTGTCCCCATAATGGCCACAGCTTCCTCTAGATCCCAGACTTCGCCGCTATGAAAGTACGGCGCCGTCAGCGCAACATTGCGTAGTGGGCTTGCCCGGAAAACATAGTCATCAGTGACGGTATTCGTCACCATGAAGCGGCCCCGATCAGTTTCGGGCAGGATGTCAGTTCCTGGCTTCTTCACCACCCCAAACGGGAAGTAACCCTGTCCACCGAAGTTGATACCGGAATGGCAGGCAATACACCCCTTGTTGACGAAGTGGGCGAGACCTTGCAGCTCGAGATCATCGAGTGCATCTTCACCTGTTAAAAAACGATCCAAGGCAGAATTTGGCGTGACGAGCGTGGACTCGAACGCTTCGAGCGCCTTCGTCGTGTTTTCGAAGCTCACGGGATCTTCCGAATCGGGAAATGCCGCCGTGAACATTTCCACATATTCAGGAATGCTACGCAGAACTTGTTCGACATGTGCTGGCGTGGCATTCATCTCAACACTCGCCTGAATTGGGCCCTTGGCCTGCTCGGCAAGATCGGATGCTCGCCCGTCCCAAAACTGCGCCGCATTAAAGACGGCATTAAATACCGTAGGTGAGTTACGCGGCCCTTGTTGCCAACCGTGCCCAATCGAGGTGCGTATGTTGTCGGCGCCCCCCGTGCCCACACTGTGACAGGTATTACAAGTGATGATATGACTGCGAGACAGCCGAGGCTCGAAAAACAACCACCTGCCAAGCTCGACTTGCTCGGGTGTCAAATTGCGCTCGGCCATCACCTGCTCCGGAGTCGGAATAGGTTTGAAGAGCGCATTTGCTTGCTGTCGCAGCTTCTCTACATCGACCTCTGCGGCACTCGCAACCACTGCGCTACTACAGGCGGCTGCCACCATGAGGGTAGATAGTTTTCTTAGCATGATTCTCCCTTCCGTAACATCGTGTAGCACAAACGATCGGGCAAATGGGAAGCCGGCCCACCGCACAGTACTTAATGAAGAGTGAGCTCTGTGTGCGCGGCAACCTGGTAAAACTTTGCCGGCCCTGCAAGTTTCATACCCTCCTCACCGATCTTCGCGTGCCCCTACTTCGCGCTTCCTCGCTTTCTCGAAGTACTCGTCAAGAAGCCTCGGCCGACGCCGCGGTGGTAATCCACAAAGTCATCATCTGGACGGGTATGATCCGCCGTCTTCCGCGCGGTCAAGAAGGTTTCACAGCCGGGGCAGTAAGTGGTCAAGTAGCGCTTTCCAAGTGCCGTCGACCCGCTCTGATATCCTTGAACACATCCGGATGTTTCCCCGTTTCCCTTCTTGTCTTACTCATGATTTCAATCGATAAGTTCGTTTCCGACCGTAGTACGTCCGACCACCCCTCTTCCCTTTCTTTCAGCAAAGAGCTCCTCCAACAGCGATATGGATCGCTGAATGCCGGCGGCCTAGACTTAAACGAAACGTTAACGACGCTTCTGTCACACCGGTCCGTCCGTAAGTACGCAGACAAGCCGCTGCCACCTGACACCCTGAATCTGCTTTGCGCAGCTGCTCAATCAGCATCATCCTCATCCAATCTACAAGCGTGGAGCGTCATCGCCGTACAAGATCAGCGACGTAAAGAGCGCCTGGCGCAATTGGCAGGCAACCAGGAGCATATTCGGCGTTGCCCGCTCTTCCTGGTCTGGTTGGCTGATCTGGCCCGCCTGCGCAGCATGGCCGAACGACGCGGACTGCCGGCAGAAAGCTTGAGCTACATGGAGACCTTCCTGGTGGCTGCCATCGATGCGGCGCTCGCTGCACAGAACGCTGCGGTCGCTGCCGAATCACTAGGGATGGGTATTGTCTTTATTGGTGGGATGCGCAATCAGCCGGAAGCCGTTGCGCAGGAGCTGGCGCTACCCGAAAGTACCTTCGCGGTCTTCGGAATGTGTGTGGGCTTCCCCGACCCTGAAAAACCCGCGGCAATCAAGCCGCGCTTGCCCACCGCTGCAGTCTTGCACCACGAAGTGTACGACGCCGGCGCACAGGAAGAGGCGATCGCCGAATACAACGCCACCATGGACCGGTTTTATTCAGACCAACAAATGAAAACCCACGGAAACTGGGAAACGCATTCCCTCAATCGCGTCCGTGGTCCCGAAGCGATGCAAGGTCGTCACCGCTTGGTCGAGGCGCTGAACAGGCTCGGCTTTGAGCTACGCTAGAAACCGCCCTGAATTTCGGCTGCACAGCTTTGGAAATGGGGGTGCTGCCTTCGCGTCGGCAGCTGCACTCTTTGTTCGCAACCGACGAAGTGACGCGGATCCAGGGCACCCCTCTTCGGGCAAGACGTGCGCTGCCGTCTCGACGAAAGAGTTACCCCTTTACGCACACCACTTGTTTGAGCACGGCGACCGTTTCCACAAGGTCGGACTGTGCCGCCATGACAGCATCGATATCCTTATATGCGGCTGGGATCTCGTCGAGAACGCCGGGATCTTTTCGACACTCAACCCCTGCCGTTTGGCGCACAAGATCGTCGCGCCGGAAGCGCCGTTTCGCAGCCGTGCGTGAAAGCTGGCGGCCCGCCCCGTGGGAGCAGGAACAATACGAATCGCCGTTGCCCAACCCTCGCACGATGAACGAGCGCTCACCCATGCTGCCCGGAATGATGCCGAGTTCACCGCGACGGGCCGACACCGCACCCTTGCGTGTCACCCACATGCGCTGGCCAAAGTGAGTTTCCTGCTGCGCGTAATTATGGTGACAGTTCACCGCGTGGTCGGTGGTATAGAACTTATCGCCAAAATGCTGACGCAGTACGTTCAAGACCAAATGCAGCATCACATCGCGATTCTGCGCGGCGTAGTCTTGCGCCCACGATAAGGCTTCAGTGTAAGTGGCGAACTCGCTAGTTCCTTCGTCCAGCCACGCCAAATCTTGGTCGGGTAATCTGCGGTCGTGCTGGTAGGCTAATTCTTTGGCCATTGAAATAGCCACGTCGGCAAACACTTTACCTACATTGCGCGACCCGGAGTGCAACATGACCCACACGTCTTGCTCCTCGGACACACAAACCTCGATAAAGTGGTTACCACCACCGAGCGTTCCTAGCTGCCTCCAGACGCGATTCTCGTCCAGCTTACCGACATGCTTGTGAATGCGTAGCTTTTTGAAGCGGGCAGCGAGCCGACGCGTGCGATCGTGTAGCACTTTGCCGTCGAGTCCATCGTGCAGTGTACGTACGGGCTGGGAATGAAAATCGAAGCCCACCGGTACGGCGGCTTCGATATCGGCGCGCAAACGAGCAAGAGAGTCCGGCAGGTCGGAGGCCTTAAGCGAGGTACGCACGGCCACCATGCCGCAACCCAGATCCACCCCCACAGCTGCGGGAATTATGGCCGAGCGTGTCGCGATGACACTACCCACGGTAGCGCCCTTACCCACATGTACGTCGGGCATCACGGCGACCGGCCCAGCCAGAATTGGCAACGAAGCAATGTTTCTCAATTGCTGTACTGCCTGCGGATCGACGGGAACCCCCCGCGTCCAGCCACGCACATTAGGAGCAAGTTCAACAAAACCGCGTGACACTCTTCACCCTCTTGCAATCCAAAGCTGAAATCGACCTTGATTGTAGATGAGGCGGACTAGCTCCCGAGGAAGTCTCACCTGCAGCCTTCGGTTTAATCCCGGCTCGCAACAGTAAAACGCGTGTGAATGCTAATTAGCCGCCTCCTATACTATGACAGACTGAAACTTGGCCTGTTTGTTCCGAAATGGGTCAGGCGGGAGCAAACAGCACCTTCTTTCGCCACCCGCCCCAGCAGTAGTAAGCAATTGAGAACAGTGAACTCATAAAAAAGCTTAGCCCGATTCCCAGTGCAATGCCCTGTCCTCCGCATATACCGGTGGCCACGTATGCCAATGGGAGGCGCAAGACCCACAATGAAATAATATTCAGAACCAAGACCTGAAACATGGCGCCTGATCCACGCACAATACCGTTCAGAATAAAATTAATACCAATGAACGGATAAAAGAGAGCTATCGTTTTAAGATAAGTTGTTCCGAAGGCCACGCTAGCGGGCTCTTGTATGAACATTTCGACAAGCGGCCTCGCCCATATAAACAGCACACTCGCGATCGACACCATAACGCCGGCGTTGTATGCAATGCCTACCCTGGCAATGCGAGAGACGCGATCCCATAATTGAGCACCAATATTTTGCGCCGCCATGGCGTTCACTGCCGTGCCCAACGCAAGGGCGGGTAATAAAATAATGCTGTCTAAACGCTGCGCAACCCCATACCCTGCCACGGCATCTGCGCCAAGTGTATTAACCAGGGAAAGAAGAATCGTCATGCCTGCATGAATGACGATCATTTGCACGCCAGACGGCACACCGAGCTCGAGTATGGTCTTTACCTCTTCAAATTTTGGCGGTCGTAGGCGAAACCCGTGATGGGGATAACGCTTCCATAAGTAAACCACGCTGTACAGGAACGCCCCCGATTGAGCCATGACAATCGCCCAGGCAGCTCCTGCCACGTCAAGGCTAAATCCGACGATGAACAATGGACCGAGAACAGCAGTTAACACCGTTGCCAACAACACGAAATGCAAGGGTGTCTTGCTATCGCCAAATGCACGCAAGACCGTGCCAACAAAGTTGTACCCCACCAGAAAGAAAATGCCGACGAAGTTTATTCTGAGGTAGGTGGCGGCTTCTTCGACGATAGTGGGTGGCGTTCTCAACCAGGCTAGAATATTTTCAGTGAAAACAAATCCGAAGAGACCGATAGCCGCAGCCAGGCCGCCAAGCAAGACAATAACGGTGCTTAGATAGGCCTTGATGTTTTCCTGATTCCCCGCGCCCTTCAACTGCCCAAAAATTGTCAGCGTAGCGTTATTGATGCCAATCACAAACGCCAAGATCAGCATCATGACGGTGGTACCCACGGTGACCGCACCGAACGCCGCACTGCCCAGCAGATTACCCACCCACAAGCTATTAATCAGCTGCATCGAAACCTGAAGCAGATTCGTGAGCATAATTGGAAGCGCAAATATAGCCAGCTTGCGCGCAATAGAGCCTTGTGTAAAATCCTCTGCCATTAACTTCCTGAACGTTGTCCTGCTCAATACGATCCAGAAACAGCGCAGGCACCGCTTTCTGGCACGATCTCCGGTGTTGGAGGCCCTTTATTTTGCCAAACAGCAACTCAACGGGTTTCTGGTCATGAAGCATCTGAGGCGCAAGCGCGCCAAGCAGATCCTGCCCACGTTCCTGAGCTTGCTCGAACAGTTCAAGCACAGCCCGGCACGCGCCCTCACGCAAACGCTACCATCGTGGCTGGAGCCCCACCTGCGCTTGAGGCGCTTTACTATGGCCAAGGGCATCTCCGAGGGCTTCCACACAGACATGGATATGCTCTCACGTCGGACGTTTAGACTCAGGAACTTAGATCATTACCGCTTGCAAATCTTGGCTCAAGGCGGTTGGAACTGCGTGGTTACCCGCGTCGGATAAGTACCGATCCCTTGTATATGGGGTAGAGCTGAGTCTCCGCCCTACATTTTCACGTGCCACCCAGCGCTTATAAAGACGCGGAATGCAACGGATTATGGCGGAAACCTAAACAGTAGGCGGGAATCTAAACCCTTGTCTCTTATGAATATCAGGGCTTTTTAGAACGGGTGCGGACAAGCACCTGGCGGAAGGGGTGGGATTCGAACCCACGATACGGTATGACCGTATACCGGATTTCGAGTCCGGCGCATTCGACCTCTCTGCCACCCTTCCAGGGTGAGGAAAGAAAGCTGTAAATTATAGCCAGATTTCGCGTGCGCTGGCAAACCGGTGCCCGCGGACTTGCGAATTTTCAAAACAAATCGAAATACTCGCGGTGCTCCCACTCGGTAACTTCCAGATTGAAGCGCGCGATTTCTGCGCGTTTCAGATAGCAGTAGTACTCGACAAAGGATGCGCCGACTTGCGCCACCAGGTACTTATCGGACTCCAGTTCCTGCAGCGCGTCTTCCAGGCTTAACGGCAGCGGTTGGGCTGTAGTCTCGTATGGCGTGTCAACGGATACCCCAGGGTCAAGCTTACGATTGATGCCGTCAAGGCCCGAGTAAATTTGCGAGGCTAGGTACAGGTATGGGTTGGCGGCGGGTTCTCCGGCACGATTCTCGATCCTCGTTGCACTTTGTCCAGATCCGCCTAGTACACGCAGCATGGTGGCCCGGTTGTCCCGCGACCAGGTAGCTCGATCGGGAGCCAGCGAAAATGGCCGATAGCGGCGGTAGCCGTTAATGGTGGGGCTTGCCAAGGCTGCCGCGCCGCGTGCATGCGCGAGTAATCCCCCCAAATAATGCATGCCGAGCGGGCTTAAAGCATCGTGCCCCGTTTCGGGCACGAACGCGTTCGTGCCGTCTGCCTTGTGCCGCAGGGATTGGTGCAAATGCCATCCACTCGACATCACGTTGGGTATGCGCGGACGGCACATGAAGGTGGCATGGTACCCGTGGCGATGCAGAATTTGTTTGATGGCACTCCGCAAAAGAACCATCATATCGGCGGGCTGCACACCCACTGTTGGACCAAACGTCAGCTCAAACTGGCTGGGGCCGTACTCCACCTCCATCGACCGCAGCGGTGCCCCCAACGCCTGCAAATTTGTCCGCAACAACTCCATAATGTGGTCGACGCGGTCGTAGCGCAACTCGGTCAGGTATTGATACCCCTGCGACAATAGGGACACACGCGGAGGGTCTCCCGGCTGGCCCGATTGGTGAAGCTCCATGCAGGGATCGTCCAGCTTGAAAACGTGAAACTCGATCTCGAGACCCGCGACAAACTCCAGCCCTTGACCGGCCAGTTGCCTCACAGCCTGTTGCAATATGCGCCGCGTTGCCACTGGGCATTCGCTGCCATCACTTAAATAGGCATCGCACAGCAGCCAACCCGAGCGCGGCGCCCAGGGTAATACCTTGAAAGTAGCCGGGTCGGCAACCATGGTGAAATCTGCCGCGCCCTGTAACCCCTTGATCTGAAACCCACCACTGTTAAAGACCGGGAATACCGTCTTATGGGATGTGTCTTTCAACAGCAACGTGGAGGTCAGGTTCACCCCATTCCAGAGCGCATTCTGCACTTCACTCGCCACCAGGGTTTTACCGCGCAAAATGCCGTGCTGGTCGGGAAATACAAAGCGTACGACGTCAATCTCACCGCTGTCGATTCGCCTTACCAGCTCGTGTGCCTGCTCCCGCTGCTCACTCGACCATAGGGAAAACCGATCAACAAAGCTGTTCATGACGGGAGGCGCTCGGATTGTTCTCGTGCAAGACGCTGGCGAGCCCACGATGAACGTTGACGACGCTCGCGATCAATCCGTCGCCAATAAGCCTCGTGCGGCTCCCCGCCTCGGTTGACTCCATCGATTGCAGCGGGTCCGGTAAAGTCCTTCGCTTGCTCAGGGCCAATAAGCATCGGTGCACCTTGCCCAGACAAGGTATTTTCGATGGCTCGCACCAACAAGCGCCGGTAGGCAGCGATGCCCTTGTCGGTGGCGCCCAGATGTTCACGGGTGCGGTCCTGGATAGGCCCTTGAGACTCCACCGCCCATTGATCATGTACGTTGATGTCGCCCCCCATCCCGGTAAAGGTTCGCGTCAACTGCTCCTCAACACTGTATCCGTAGTTATTGCGCTTGTTTCTGCGCGACCGATAGTCGGGAAGCTCGTAGAGCTGCAAGCGTTGCTCGCGCATTCGTTGCTTATCGACAGGGTCGCTGAAGCTGGTGAAAATCGCATACCAATAGCAATTTGTATCATCAATGGGCACGTGCCACTGAGAAATGATCATCTCAGCACTCATCGGTATGACGAAAGCCTGGGGAAACAAGAGGTTGGTGATGCGCACGTGTGTAGCGCCATCTTCGAGTGCTCGTGTCGTCGTTAAGCGCAAACCATAGGAAGTGTTGTCAACGTGGATGTCGGGCCGGTCATATTCGCGCAGCACGCGAGTGGTGGTCAAATTCGAGTCGGTTGAAGTGCTGCGAAATTGCTTGCCGTAGCTTTCTGAGGGGTCTTCGTCCTCGAAGAACCGGTGCAGGTACGATGCATGAGCGGGATCGATGCCCACCTCGAGCGCCTGCAGCCAGTTGCATTCGATCCAGCCTTTGAACGCGAAAGTGTGCGAATCGGGTGCGATAAAGCAGTCGAACTCAGGGAAAGCAGGAGGCCTGCCCGAGCCAATGTAGGCCCAAATGATACCGCTCCGTTCAATGACGGGATAAGCGCCCTGCTGAATCGTAGTATATAGTCGACTTCTAATGGGCTCGGCGGGCGTTTCCAAACACTCGCCCTTCGTATTGAACAACCAGCCGTGAAACAAGCAACGGAGGCCACCATCTTCTAGACGACCATACGCGAGATCAGCGCCGCGATGTGGGCAATCGCGATCGAGCAAGCCGAGCTCCCCATGCTCATCACGAAAGAGCACAAAGTTCTGGCCAAGCAGTTTCACGGGCCTTACTGGCCGCTTGCCGTGTAGTTCATCGGCAAGCGCCACGGGCTGCCAGTAACGTCGTAGCAGTTGACCCGCAGGATCATGCTGACTCACCCTCGTCATGAGATCGTTTTGCTCTTTACTCAGCATGCTTGTTGTCTCCTACCCCTGGAAGTCGCAGCGTTTGAAGTTCTCCAGCTCTTCCTCAGTGAGACCGCCCGCCTCACGGCCCATGAACTTCATCAGAGCGCCAGGCGCCATACAGTCTTGCTAAAGACGCACTGCAGCTCTCCGGCTGGTGCGGTATTCAGCATGACGTTTGGCCCTGCCTTGCCCTTGCTGTCTTTCTTCGTGCTGCCCTCGTTCTTGATGCCCTTCTCCCGCTTGATTCACATCCCCCGTGTTATTGCGCCACAGATGTCACCGCGGGTGGCATGCAGATAGTATGCAGCGCCACTCTGAAATGGCAAGCGCTGCAGTTTCAGGCGGACGGTGCAGCCTGCGGGACAGCACAGAGTTCCTCTAGCACGCTCAACAAGACGCGCAAGAACTCGCCTTCGGCGGGCGATCGCGTCCGGCCCTTGATCGACAGTTGATAAAAATTGACCGGCACAACAGGGTTGTACAACGGCCGGGCTCGCAATGCCATGCGACCTACGGCCGCCAAAGTGAACGAGGGCAAGACGGCGCTGCCAAAGTCTTTCTCGACCATAGCGAGAATGGTGGGGATGTGATTAAAGGTGCGACGAGCAGGATTGATCGAGATCACGCGGGCGAGCTGGGCATCAACAAACTGCTGCAAGGGATTATCCGGTACCAAACCGATAAGGTCAGCACCCTCTAGCTTCGCCCATGGCAGCGGGGCAATGTCATCCGGTGATGCACCATCGTCGCGTTCCAGACAAAGCAGCTCGCACTTGAATAACCGCCGTCGGTGCAGACCGGACAAGGGCTTGAAGAAGATCCCCAGGCCGAAGTCTACCTCGCCTGACTCTACCAATTGCGCAATCCGGCTGCGATCGGCGTCCACAATCGTGACTTGAACGCCTGGGCTTTCATGAGCGAAACGACGGCACACCTCCGGCAACAGATGCGACGCCACAAACGGAGTGGCAGCAACGGAAAGCCTGCGAGCCACCTGCCGAGAAAGCTGCTCGATTGAGAGCGCAGCATTCTCCAAGCGAGCAACAACATCTTCCGCGACGGGCAAAAGCTGACGACCTGCAGGTGCCAGGGTTACCGACCGCGTTGTGCGATCGAACAGACGGCTGCCGAGTTGACGCTCCATTTGCTGAATCATCAGGCTTAGTCCCTGCTGCGTGATGTGCAGGTTCTCGGCTGCCCGCGTAAAGCTTTTAAGACGAGTAATAGCCAGGAATGCCCTCAGCTGGCGATACGTAAGGTTCATCAGACTAGCTTGTTAATTCATCTTATAAACATGTTTTACATGATACCGCCAACGCCCGTGTAATAAGGGCATTCAATGGCTTTCGTTTTTGAAAGGCAATAGGAAAACGCTATGGACAACAGCAGAACACATGTCGTTATCGTGGGTGCTGGCTTGGGCGGACTCACTGCAGCAGCTGCGTTGTTGCAGCGTGGTTTTAGGGTCAGTGTGCTAGAACAAGCGGCCCAGTTGGGAGAAGTGGGTGCCGGTCTGCAATTAAGCGCGAACGCAACGCGCGTACTCAGCCTGCTGGACGTCGATGATGCCATCGTCAACACCAGTGCGCACCCAGAGGGAAAAGAGATTCGACTATGGAATACTGGCCAAGCATGGCCGTTGTTTGACCTCGGTCAGACCTCGGTTGAGCGTTATGGGCACCCCTATGTGATGTTTCATCGGGCCGACTTACATGCCGCCCTAGTTGAGCGCGTTCGCAGCCTCGACCCTGCGGCCATTCACCTGGGTGCGCGTTGCGTGCAAGTGGAACCCACTGGCGATCAACCCCGGGTGACGCTGGCCTCGGGAGAAACAATCACAGCCGATGTGATTGTTGGTGCTGATGGTGTGCATTCCGTCGTTCGTAAACTGATCGTGGGGGAAGATACGTCGGCACTGTCCGGTCTGCACGCGTGGCGCGGGGTCATTCCTACCGACCGCTTGCCCGCACACCTGCAGCGGCCGGTTGGCGTGAACTGGGTAGGCCCAGGTCGTCATGTAATTCATTATCCGTTGCGCCGGGGCGAGCTCACCAACTTCGTCGGTATCGTCGAAGGCAGTCAGTGGGAGGTTGAGTCGTGGTCGTACCAGGGCAGCATGGAAGATTGTCTGGCCGATTTCGAGGGCTGGCACGACGATGTGCAAACCCTCATTCGCTCCATTGATGTGCATTTCAAGTGGGCCCTCTTGGTGCGTGAGCCCATCCCCAATTGGACGTTGGGTCACGTCACCCTGCTGGGCGATGCGGCCCACCCCACCTTGCCTTTTCTAGCCCAGGGCGCTGCAATGGCGTTGGAAGACGGTTACGTGTTGGCACGCGCCCTGGAAGCCCATCCGGGTGATATACCCGCAGCTTTGGCCGGCTACCAAGCTGCTCGCCTGGAACGGACTGCCCGCGTCGTGCGCGGATCCAACGAAAACGCCACCCGCTTCCATAACCCGAAGTTAGGAGACACCAAAGGCGCTATTGAATATATCGAAGAGCAATGGGCGCCGGACAAGGTACACGAACGCTACGACTGGCTGTTTTCGTATCGCGTGGATGAGGTTCCCGTCTAGTGCGTTCCCTTCTTTCTTACATTTGCATCGAGCATTAACGGAGGAGTTACTCCATGCGTATTCACACTGGCTTGTTTGTACTCAGCGCATCGCTGCTGTGCGGCGCCCTTGCCACCACCTCCCAGGCAGCCACTAACAACTACCCGGCTCGACCGGTGACTCTGGTCGTGCCGTATGCGCCCGGGGGCCCAACCGACACCGCGGCACGGATACTCGCACAAGGATTGCAGGAAGCGACCGGTGCGACGTTTATCGTTGAGAATGCGCCCGGCGCGGGGGCTACCGTCGGCTCGGGTCAGGTATCGCGGGCGAAGCCCGATGGCTATACCTTGCTGTGGGGTGGCAAAAGCACCCACGCCCTGGCTCCGAACTTACGCCCCGACCTGGCCTACGACCCCTTCAAATCGTTTGATTCCGTGGCGATGGTCGGGTCGCAACCCTACGTGGTGGTCGTCCGTACTGACTCTCCGTATCAAACCTTAGCCGACCTGATCTCGCACGCGAAGGACAATCCCGGCGCCCTTAACTACTCATCCCCCGGCATTGGCAGCGCGCCCCATCTGGCCTCGGAGCTATTCTTGCTGGGAACCGGAATCGACGCGCGGCATATCCCGTATAAGGGGGGAGCCCCTGCGATGATGGCGGTACTCTCAGGCGAGGTGGATTTCTATCTAGATACACCCACCCTGCCCAAGGTTCAGGCTGAGGGCGGCAAAGTGCGCCTGCTGGCGACCTCGAGCGGCGAGCGCTTGCCCGACCTGCCAGACGTGCCCACCCTCAAGGAAAGTGGATACCCCGAGCTCGAAATGAAAACCTGGTTCGGCATTTTCGTGCCAGAAGGTACCCCGACGGAAATTGTGCAATGGCTGAACAAGCACATCAATCAGGTGTTGCAAGAGCCGCGGGCGGCTAAGGCATTGGCCGACGCTGGTTTTGACATCGAGCTAATGACGCCCGCTGAGTATGAGCAGTTTGTTAAAGATGAGCATGCTCGCTGGGGCAAGATCATCAAAGAGGCCAGCGTCAGCATCGACTAATTCGATTGACGGCCCAGGCTGTTTAGCTCTTGTCTTTTCATTTCGGGTGGTTCTCGTACGGACGTAGCCGTTCCAGACGAGACCACCCTCGCTTTATTGACGGTTCGCTATGACACAGTCCCTTGCAACTGCCCGCTCTTCCAGCGCCACTTCTACCCTTACGGTGCGTGAGGCGGTTTATGCCGTGCTTCGCCATTTTGGAGTACGCAAAATTTTCGGAAACCCCGGGTCTACCGAAATTCCCATGTTCCGCGATTTCCCGGACGACTTCGAATACGTGCTGGGCTTGCAGGAAGCGGTCGTGGTGGGAATGGCCGACGGGTACGCACAGGCAACGGGCAACGCCGCCGTCGTCAACCTTCACTCCGCGGCCGGGGTGGGCCATGGGATGGGGAACTTGTACACCGCGTACAAGAATCAGACTCCGCTCATCGTCGTCGCCGGACAACAAGCGCGATCCTTGTTGCCATACGATCCCTACTTGGGGTCCTCCCAGCCCACCGAACTACCCCGCCCCTATGTCAAGTACAGCGTCCAGCCTGCACGTGCCGAAGACGTCCCTGCGGCGCTCGCTCGTGCTTACCACATGGCGATGCAGGCACCGCGAGGGCCCGTTTTTGTGTCGGTACCAGTCGATGATTGGGATCGTCCTGCAGTGCTACCTGAACTGCGAGCAGTGAGTCAGCGGATGGCTCCCGACCCTGCCGCTCTGCGCGCAGTAGAAGAAGCACTCAATCAGGCACAGCGCCCGGCCTTCGTGGTGGGGAGTTCCATCGACCGTGATGGTGCGTGGGAGGCGATGGTCGCACTGGCGGAGGCCCATCAGGCATCAGTTTATGTCGCACCTTTTACGGCTCGCTGCAGTTTTCCGGAGGATCACCCCTTGTTCCGAGGGTTCTTGCCAGCAGCGCGAGAGCGTATCGTCGGACTGCTCGACAGTCATGATTTGATTGTCGTTGTAGGCGCCCCGGTTTTCATTTTCCACATCGAGGGCAAAGGCCCTTTCATTCCTCCCGGTGCTCGTCTGTTTCAGATTACAGAAGACCCGGAACATGCAAGTTGGGCACCGGTCGGCGATGCGATCGTAGGCCATATCGGGCTTGCACTTCAGCATTTGCAGACCAGGGCGGCGCCCAGGCAGCGTACGCCTCAAGGGGCGCCGCCGGTGCGAGAGCGCGTGGAAGGGAGTGAACCGATGAGCGTGGCGTTTGCGTTGCAAACCCTCGCCGACGTGCGCGCCCCCGAAGACATCGTGGTCGAGGAAGTGCCCTCGTCACGCATTGTTATGCACCAGCATCTTCCCATGCTGCAACCCGGAACGTTTTACACCATGGCCAGCGGCGGCTTGGGATACGGCATGCCCGCCGCGGTCGGCGTCGCGATGGCACAACCAGAACGCCGCGTTATTTGTCTCGTGGGGGATGGATCGCTGCTGTATTCTCCGCAGGCCCTGTGGTCGGCGGCACAGGCGAACCTGAACATCAAGTTCGTCGTCATTAATAACGGCGGCTACGGCGCCATGCAGCGCTTTGCCGGCATTTTCGGATTTCCCAGCGACCAACAAGTGCCCGGGATCCGAGTCCCGGGGATTGATTTCCCTCAAATGGCGCAAGCACAAGGCTGCCGAGGGCTGCGTGTGGACAGGCCCGATGCGCTTGAACGTACACTGCGCGAGGCGATAAGCACCCCCGGACCGGTTTTGATTGAAGTGGTCGTTGCTCCCGCTGTGTAACCCGCAATCAACGTAACCTTGCCTTAAGGGCTCCCGCGTCGACCATGCGCACGACGTTGGGCGCCCCACGCCGTGCTTGCCCAGGCCGTTCTTCCGCGAACAGTCCGTTCTTCGCCTTCCTTCGCTACTTCGCCTTCGGAAGCCTCGCCGAGTCGGGCTCGAGCATGGTTGCTCCCCCCATATAGGGCTGCAGTACCTCGGGAATTCGTACAGACCCGTCTTCTTGCTGATAATTCTCAAGAACAGCGACCAAGGTCCGGCCCACCGCCAATCCGGAACCGTTCAATGTATGTAGGAGTTCGGGCCGTCCTTGCGGATTACGAAAGCGGGCTTGCATGCGGCGCGCCTGGAAGGCTTCGCAGTTCGAGACTGAAGAAATTTCTCGCCAATTATTTTGTGCGGGTAGCCACACCTCCAAGTCGTACGTCTTCGCGGCGGCAAACCCCATATCGCCTGTACAAAGCTGCACGACGCGATACGGCAACTCCAGACGTTGCAATACGGTCTCGGCATGTCCGACCATTTGCTCTAGTGCTTCGTACGACTGGTCAGGGTGCACGATTTGCACCATCTCGACCTTGTCAAACTGGTGTTGGCGGATCATGCCGCGAATGTCGCGCCCGCCAGAGCCCGCCTCGGAACGAAAACACGGCGTATGTGCCGTGAGACGCAACGGTAGCTGTTCCACCGGCACAATACGCTCGCGTACAAAGCTTGTAAGCGTGATTTCTGAGGTCGAAATTAGGAATGCTTCTTCTGCTTCTTCGTGCTCGTCGCCACCGCGCTGAACAGCATACATATCGTCTCGGAATTTCGGCAGTTGTCCCGTTCCCACCAAGGTCGGTGCGTTAACGATGTAGGGCGTGTAGCACTCGGTGTAGCCATGCTCAGTGGTATGAAGATCCAGCATGAACTGGGCTAATGCACGATGCAAGCGAGCAATGGGGCCGCGCATAAAACTGAAGCGCGCGCCGGATAATTTGGCAGCCGTGGCAAAATCCAGCCCCAGCGGCTCGCCTATATCGACGTGGTCGCGCGGCTCGAATGCCAGCGGCGAAGGCAGGACATCGGCATACCCCTTTCCGGGAATCCAGCGTCTGACTTCTACGTTGTCTTCCTCGGATTGACCTACGGGCACGCTTTCATGTGGCAAATTGGGCACATGCAGCAGAAGCGTCATCAGCTTTTGATGTACCTGCCCCAGTGTCTCTTCCAGGTTTTTTAGCCGCGCCGGGATTTCTTTGGACTGAGCCAAAAGATCGGAGGCATCTTCACCCTTTGCCTTGCGCTGGCCTATTTGTTTCGCCAATGCATTGCGACGCGCCTGAAGCTCTTCCGTTTCAATCTGAATCGCCTTACGCTCAGACTCCAGGGCAAGGAAGTGGTCGACATCCAAAGTAAAACCACGCGCTTGAAGCCGGGCAGCGATCGCATTGACATCCTTGCGCAACAAAGTCAGGTCGAGCATAAGAATCGAAATCTAAAAAAACCACAAGAAAAGGCTAGTCGCCAGATTGGACGGCACCTGACGCGTTCATCGCGTCAAGGCATCGGCGCATTTTAGCGCTCCCATTGGATCAGTGCTTCCGCTGTCAAGTATCGTGGATGCGTATCCTGCCTCGCGACCCATCCGCCAAAAGGAACCCGCATGCCCTCGCCGGCAAGCTCACACCAGCGCTCAGGATTTCGAGTCGCGCTGAGGGGAGCTGGCGCGCGCAGCGCGATCCAGTTCGTCAAGAAACGCCAGCTTTTCCCGAATTTTGATTTCTAGGCCGCGGTCAGTGGGCTCGTAAAAGCGAGCTCTCAGCCCATCCGGGAAATAATTCTCTCCTGCCGCATAGCCGTGTGGTTCGTCGTGAGCATAACGGTAGGCACGTCCGTGCCCCAGCTGTTTCATGAGCTGGGTGGGAGCATTACGCAAATGCATGGGCACTGGCGCACTACCGTGCGCTTGAGCAAATGCCTGGGCCTTCTTGTACGCAGTGTAAACGGCGTTAGATTTTGCCGCGCATGACAGATAAACCACGGCCTGAGCCAAGGCCAACTCACCTTCGGGCGAACCCAAGCGCTCGTAGACATCGGCTCCCGTCAAAGCCAAGTCCAGGGCACGGGGATCCGCCAGCCCGATATCTTCGACAGCCATGCGGATGATCCGCCGCGCCAAATATCGCGGATCGGCCCCGCCATCCAGCATGCGGCAGAACCAGTACAGTGCCGCGTCGGGATCCGACCCGCGCACGGCTTTATGCAATGCGCTGATTTGGTCGTAAAAGGCGTCACCACCCTTGTCGAAACGACGCAAGTTCTGAGACAACGCGGTTTCCAACCAGGCAGCGTCTACTTCTGCGCGGCCGGCGCCTCGCGCTGAATCCGCGACCAACTCCACCGCATTAATAACCCGGCGTGCATCGCCATCCGCCCAAGCGGCAATTTGCGTTTTCGCCTCTGCGGTGAACTGCACGGCCTGCATCCCACTATCGTCAGCATCACCTCCCGCGTTGTAAGCGACGATGGCCCGGTTCACCAGTTCCTGCAGATCCTCCTGCGATAAAGGGTGCAACACGTAAACGCGGGCACGTGAAAGCAGGGCAGAATTCACCTCGAATGACGGGTTTTCTGTGGTGGCGCCAATGAACGTGAACAGCCCGCTTTCCACATACGGCAGAAATGCGTCTTGCTGCGCTTTGTTAAAGCGGTGGACTTCATCGACAAAGAGTATCGTGCGCCGGCCTTGCCCTTGGGCCAACTGAGCCGCAGCAACAGCGTCTCGAATTTCCTTGACTCCACCCATTACCGCGGAGATCGACAAGAATTGGGCGTCGAACCCATCAGCCATTAAACGGGCTAACGTGGTTTTTCCCACACCGGGCGGCCCCCAAAAGATCATGGAGTGGGGACGGCCCGACTCGAACGCGACCCGCAACGGTTTGCCAGCACCAAGCAAGTGCTGCTGTCCCACGACATCAGCTAAGGTGCGCGGCCTCAGACGCTCCGCCAACGGCGCGTTCTTCAGGGCTGAAGTCGAATTGGAAAACAAGTCGCTCATGTTTATGCCGTCTTTCTAGCGCATTCTGACGACATCGACTCCGGCGGGCGGGTCAAATTCAAATGCATCGGCGGGCAACCGGGGGTTCGGCACTAGTGTGGTGAACTCCACCGTCGTTGTCTGCCCGAAGGCATCCAGAATCTCGATTCGCTGGGGTAAATTGTTGGCGAGCCCAATGTCCATGTGGGCAAAGCCTGCCTCATCGGTGCGTGGGATGGCCCGAACCCAAAGCAGGTTATCCCGCGGTGGCAGGGCCTGTAGCGTGAATGAGCTGGATAATGAGGTTTCGCCGAATAGAATGGCCGCTGGCGCATTCCCCAACGCCTCACCAACTGGACGGATACTTACCTGAGCCAGATCGGGGTCGTACTGCACGAGCTGCGTGCCATCGGCCACGACTACTTGTTCATAGGGCTCACGTATCACCCACTTGAACCGACCAGGTCGCTGAAACAAGAACTCTCCCTTTTGCGGCGGATTGGGGGCACCTTCCGAGGAGCGCGTTTGTTGAGTGAAGCTGCCTTCGGCGGATTGAACACTTTGGACAAAAGCCTCGAGCGCTGCCTGCCCGTCGCTTTGCGGGGCCGATTGGGCCACGGGGAGCCATGAGTACAACGCCAAGCCGGCCGCGAAGGACGCGATGAAAGCGCGGCGCTCAACCCTGCCCTTTCCTGGCCTGGACAGCCAATAGCGCCTTATTAAAGGCGCGGACAGGCGGGCTCCTACCTGTCGTGGATGACTACAAAACGAGTCAGGCTGCCGTAGCCGACTCTGCAAACCGAATGCCAATGCGGCCAACCTTGACCGCGAGACCGGGATTTCCATAGGACACTCCTTGGGGGCATGAAGCCACAAAGCCCGACAGCCTATTCCTCCCCCTGAGGGACAAGGATCTCACGATTCCCATTCGACTGCATTGGCGACACCAGGCCAGCCTTTTCCATTTGTTCGATGAGACGAGCAGCGCGGTTATACCCGATCCGCAAATGGCGTTGGACCAAGGATATGGAAGCCCGACGAGATTTCAGTACCACTTGAACCGCCTGATCGTAGAGTGGGTCCGACTCGGCGTCGCCGATTCCTGTCACGCTGCTTAAACCATCGCCGGTCTCACCCTCGGGGGGTTCAAGAATTCCGTCAACATAATTCGATTCACCGTGCTGCTTGAGCTCTTCCACAACGCGGTGCACTTCGTCGTCAGATACAAATGCGCCGTGCACACGAATCGGCACTGCTGATCCTGGGGGCATGTACAACATGTCGCCCTGCCCCAGCAGCGTCTCGGCGCCCATTTGATCCAGAATGGTACGCGAATCCACGCGTGACGAAACCTGGAACGCGATACGGGTTGGGATGTTGGCCTTAATCAACCCGGTAATGACATCCACACTGGGCCGCTGGGTTGCAAGGATGAGATGGATGCCCGCCGCCCGTGCCTTTTGTGCCAATCGGGCGATGAGTTCTTCAATTTTCTTGCCTACCACCATCATCAAATCGGCCAGTTCGTCGATGATGACGACGATGTTGGGCAGCGCAGACAGGGGCTCGGGGCTGTCGGGAGTCAGCGAGAACGGATTGGGGATGGGCTCGCCCCGCTCCTCGGCTTCACGCACCTTGTTGTTATAGCCTGCCAGATTACGAACGCCGAGTTTGCTCATCAGCTTGTAGCGCCGCTCCATTTCGGCCACGCACCAGTTCAGCGCGTTGGCCGCCTGGCGCATATCGGTGACGACTGGAGCCAGCAGATGCGGAATGCCCTCGTACACGCTCATCTCGAGCATTTTGGGGTCGATAAGGATCAGCCGGACCTGACATGCGTCGGCTTTGTACAACAGCGACAAGATCATCGCGTTGATTCCCACCGATTTACCTGAGCCCGTTGTGCCTGCCACTAGCAGGTGCGGCATCTTCGCAAGATCAGCCACCGTAGGCTTGCCGGCGATGTCCTTACCGAGCGCGAGCGTAAGAATCGAGTTACTGGAATGGTAAACCTGCGAACCAATGATTTCCGCGAGCCGTACCGTCTGTCGCTTGGGATTTGGCAGCTCAAGGCCCATCAAGCTTTTGCCCGGTATTGTTTCCACAACCCGGATGCTAATCAGACTGAGGGCGCGCGCCAGGTCTTTGGCCAAATTCACAATCTGGCTGCCTTTGACACCCACCGCGGGCTCGATCTCATACCGAGTAACAACGGGCCCGGGCTGGGCCGCCACTACCGTCACCTCGACGCCGAAGTCGCCCAGCTTTTTCTCGATCAAGCGCGAAGTGAACTCCAGCGTCTCGGCAGGAATGATCTCAGGGTTTTCCGGGGGCGCGTCCAGCAAGCCCAACGTGGGTAAGTTCCCGTCCGCATTGGGCGCGGAGAACAGTTCAGGCTGCTTCTCCCGCTTTTTTTCCTTTTCCTTCCGACGCGATTGTGGCACCGATACGACCGGGGGTTCGATTCGGACTGGCCTTTCGTGGAGGAGTTTGACCTGTTTGGTTTGGACGTGCTCCTCGCGTTCCGCGGTAGCGCGCGCACCCGCCCGGCGATCCTGCCACGCGTCGTAGGATTGGCGCAGATAGATTCCTGCTCGCTCTAGCCAACTTCCCACCCGTTCGGCCACAGCGAGCCAGGAGAATCCGAAGAACAGGCTGAGGCCGATGGCGATCAACACGATGAAGGCCAGCGTGCCACCGGTAAAGCCCAGGGACTGGCTCCCATACGAAGCCAGCGCGCCTCCAATGACCCCACCGCCCCCAGCCGGGAGGTTCTGCCCCCACGAGGATAGCCGTAGGGCCTCAAGACTGACGGAGCCGAGTAGCAGCAGCACAAACCCCACCGCCTGCTCCCAGTGCACGCGGGGCAGCACTTCGGGTTGCCCGGGGTGGCGAATCAGGTCGGCGAGCCGTTGGTAGCCAGCGCGCACCCGGTGGAGTAGCAACACGACAAGCCACCACGCGGAAAGCCCAAACAGATACAGCAGCATGTCGGACATCCACGCTCCCAACCGCCCGCCGTGATTGTGAATCGTCGCCGCTTCGGTGGCATGCGACCAGCCGGGGTCGGCTGGATGGTAACTGGCTAAGACGAGAGCCAGCCAGGCTGCCAGTGCGGCGAACAATATCCAGCGAGCCTCACGCACCAAGGCGGACAGACTGGAAGGAAGCACCGTCGGTGTTTCAGCAGAAGCATTCCGGGTATTGCGCGACGAGCGCGTAGAAGCAGCAGTACGAGCCATCCGGGCATTATAAGAGCCTGGGGAGACCCTCGTCTGCAAGCATGGGTCGCGCTTCCTATAATTGGTGTATCTCGCATGCAACCCGAGGCTTTACATGTCCACTCCCAAGCACGCAAAAATTCTCATCCTGGGCTCCGGGCCCGCTGGCTACACTGCCGCCGTCTACGCCGCTCGCGCTAACCTCGACCCCGTCCTAATTACCGGTGTCGAACAAGGGGGCCAGCTCATGACGACCACCGACGTAGACAACTGGCCTGCCGACTTCGATGGCGTGCAAGGCCCCGATCTGATGGAGCGGTTTCGCAAACACGCCGAGCGCTTCGGAACCGAGATCGTTTTCGACCATATTCACACCGCAAACATCAAGGATACGCCGTTTACCCTGGTTGGCGATTCCGGTACCTATACTTGCGACGCGCTTGTCATCGCCACCGGCGCGAGTGCGAAATACCTCGGCCTGCCATCGGAAGAGGCTTACAAGGGAAGAGGCGTTTCTGCCTGCGCCACCTGCGATGGCTTTTTTTATCGGGGCCAGGATGTACTGGTGGTTGGCGGCGGCAACACCGCAGTCGAAGAAGCGCTGTACCTCAGCAATATCTGCCGTAAAGTTATCCTTATTCACCGTCGCGACAAGTTTCGGGCCGAGCCGATTCTGGTCGACCGCTTACTGGCCCGTGCCGAGGAAGGCAAGATTGAAATTCGGTATTTCTACGAGCTCGAGGAAGTTCTCGGCGACGACTCCGGTGTCACAGGGGCACGCGTGCGCCAGAATCAAACGGGCGAGACCGAAGACATCGCAGTCAGCGGCGTCTTCATCGCTATCGGTCATACGCCGAACACTGGGCTGTTCAAAGGGCAATTGGACATGGAGGGTGATTACATCATTACTCGTGCCGGCCGTACCGGCATGGCAACCATGACCTCCGTGCCCGGCGTTTTTGCTGCTGGCGACGTCCAGGATTACGTCTACCGTCAAGCGATCACCAGCGCCGCAACGGGTTGCATGGCAGCGCTGGATGCCCAGCGTTGGTTGGAGAATGAGCAAGCGACGTAAAGCGGCAGCAGCAAAGACGCGCGAAGTGCCGCCCGACCACTCCGAACCACTGCATCCGGCCTTCGCTTCGCTCAAGGAGCTCTATCGAGAACTCGAGCGGACTCGAAAGGCCGAACAGCAGCGCCGGGTCGAACAGACGCGGCGGCAAAAGCAAGCACAACGCGACGCTCACCTCTTCCGGCAGTGGGCCCAGGATGTCATTCCATTGGCCCCGGACAATCGAGTAACCTTGCCCGCCACTGCCCCTGAGCCCTTACCTCTGCAGCGATGGGCTGACGACGACGCGGTCTTGCGCGAATCATTATCTGACGATTACGGGGCCGAATGGCTGCTCGAAACCGATGAAACGCTATCGTTTCGCCGCAACGGCATCGGCCCGGATGTGGTTCGCAAATTAAGGCGTGGCGCGTGGACTGTCACTGCACAACTGGATTTGCACGGGTTGCGCGTCGATGAGGCTCGCACCGTAATCGCTGACTTCCTGCGGCAATGCGTTCGCTCTGATAGACGTTGTGTTCGCATCATTCATGGCAAGGGTCTGGGCTCGGCGAACCGGCAACCGGTGCTGAAAGAAAAGGTGCGGCGCTGGCTAACCCAAAAGGAAGAGGTACTCGCCTTTACCGAGGCCAGGCCGCATGATGGAGGCTCGGGGGTAGTCATTGTTCTGCTCAAACGCCCCAACCTGACCACCTCGCCCGCCAGGACCCCGCTTGGAAGTTACTGACGATGCGTTTCATTACCCGCCACCCTCGCCCGGGCTGTCGGTAACATCCCGCGTTTGCGCTGTCCCGTGCCGTTAAATGGCGTCCTCGCCCGTTTCACCCGTGCGAATTCGGATAACCTGCTCCACCGGAAGCACGAAGATCTTGCCATCACCGATTTTCCCGGTGTGGGAGGCCCGGATGATGGCTTCGCACGCCTGCTCGACGAGCTGATCGCTAATCACAACCTCAATTCGGATCTTGGGTAAAAAGTCGACAACATACTCCGCACCACGATAGAGCTCGGTGTGGCCCTTCTGACGGCCAAAGCCCTTTACTTCAGTGACGGTAAGCCCGCTGACACCCACTTCAGCAAGCGCTTCGCGGACTTCATCCAGCTTGAAAGGTTTGATAATCGCGATGATTTGCTTCACGATAAGCTCCAAATAAGTTCGGCGTGCGCCGCCAATGGGCACCGTCGCGGTTCATTTTATAGCCTGCTTCGATTCGCATCGCGCAGCGACGAGAGGAGCGCGTTGCCTTTCGGGTCCACACGGATCTCTGCGAACTTCGCACGGGCGAAATGCTCGGATCGGCCTTCTTCGAGAAAATAGGCTTCGGATACCAGTCGGACCGCGCCCTTCCGTACCTCAAAGCGCAGGACCACGGCGTCTGACTCTAACGGTATAGGATCTGCTTGGATGCGTCGCAAATGCCCCACGCCCGCAGTGTCTAAGTGAAGTACTGCGTAACGATGAGCGCGATTCGCTGCTTGGGTCTCTCGCAAACGCTCGATCTCGCCGGCAAGAGCAAAATGCAGTCGCATGTAGTCACCCTGCATCAACGAACGCGGATCTACGGGCGCAAGCTCAAGCAACACACGTGCGCCCCCGTTGAGGATCGCCTCGTAGCGATATACGAGGAAGTTGGCCACTGCCAAGGCGACCACCAGGCCAATAGCAATCCAAGCCGCACGTCGGGTCATAAGTTTGACAGCTTCTCCTTCGACAGCTTGCCCGTGTGCTGCAACAGCACGGTTACCAATAAGAAAATGAGACCAGTGCCCACGAGTAACGTGGCTTTTGACACCAAGGTGAAATCGAGCTGGTAATAGAAGCGAGCCAAGTAGCAAATCAAACCCAATAGGCCAGCGACCAATACGGCAGGCTGCAAGGCAGCAAAACCAAGTAACGCGGCGGTCACGGCCACCGGGATACCCGGTGCAACCACCCACACCGGGATCATGCCGACGAGCCATATCAGCATTAAAAGTTTGAACCGTCGGCTCCCTTCAAATCGAGCTGCTCCCACGATGCCCGTCAGGAGCATGGCCCAGCTCGCCGCCGGCAATGCTGCCAGCAACAAAGCACCCGCGGGCAGCCAGCCCACTTCGGGACCAAGCGCCCGAACCTCAAGGAGTGTGACGCCGACCCCCGAATTCCAGGCGAGGATTAGGCTACTCACGATAAATCCCAACGCGGCTGGGGATGCGGTGGCGCGCCAATACAGCCCGCGCGGCGACGCTATCCACAACAACAGCGCCGCCGCCCACCATGCGAACAAAGCCATCGTGACCCCCGTTGCTGCGCCGAACGAGGCCGGGTCGGAGTCAAGCGATGCGATGGTGAACCACAGGGCGACTGCGGCAGAAAGACTTAGCAAAAGGCGGTAAAGCAGGCCCGCAGCAGCGCCGTAAAGAGCTCCGGCCAGCAGGGCGACGGTTATCCACCCCAAGGGGCCATGATCACTGGCTTGCCACATCAGGAGCCCTACGCCGGCCAAGACCCCAGCCGTGCCCAACTGGTGGGAAAAGTCGTTGCTGAACGCTCGTTTCACGACAACGCCTGCCAGGCATAGAGCAAGTCCCAGCATGCGTGTCCCAATGTCGCGAGCGATGAAGTCTTGCAGCAACGTCAGAAGGAGCGCAAACAAGCAGCAGGCGGTTAGCCATGCTGCCCCACCCAGAAGCAGACGCACCGGCAACGAAGGCGACGCCACCTCCTGATGCCGGGGCATGAGCCACAATGACTCGAGTTCTAGTCGTCGGCGCACGTCGTGCGGATGCATGGAGTCCCCCCTCGCCAAATAAACCCGTTATGCACG
>CAZMVM010000016.1:0-33978 GCA_964569785.1 uncultured Pigmentiphaga sp.
CAGCCCGCGCAGAGGAACCTGGCCCCGCGTATCAATCAGGAAGGGTTGAATGGTGCGCTGAAAAATGGGGACGAAAACGAACAACCCCCACATCCCATAGATAATCGACGGGATCGCGGCGAGCATTTCGATCGCCGTTCCTAATGGGCGACGCAACCACTTGGGGGAAAGCTCGGTTAAAAACAGGGCAATGCCGTAAGACACCGGAACCGCAATAATGAGTGCAATGGCCGAGGTGACCAGGGTTCCGTAAATGGGAATGAGCGCGCCGTATTCGTCATTGACCGGATCCCATTCAGCATTGAACAAGAACCCGAGGCCGAATTCCCGCATGCTGGCTTGGCTGTTATAGGCCAGCGACACCAGAATCGCCGCCAATAGACAAAAGACGGCAAAAGCAAAAAACCGCGTCAGGTTCTTGAACGCGGCGTCAAGCAGGGAGTTTCGGCTGTGTTTCATAGGCGAAGGAAAGGGCTCCGAGCTCATCATCGAGCTTTCACTCGACCGTTCGGACATTTTTTCAACTACTACATTCATCGTTTGCTTTCCCCTGCCTATGGTGACCGGAGCTCCCGCCATGAGAGCTCCGGGCGCACTGAAGAATTACTGCCAAACGGGGCTGCCGTCGGCTGCCTTAACTTCCGTTTTCCAGGATTCGACGATACGCTGCTTCACCGAATCGGGCAGGGCTACATAATCGAGACCGGCGGCAGATTCATCGCCGTTCTCAAAAGCCCAGTTGAAGAAGTCGAAGACGGCTTTCGTCTTCTCGGGCTCCTGGGCAACTTTGTGAACCAGAATGAAGGTAGCGCTGGTGATCGGCCACGATTGCTCGCCCGGCTGGTCATTGAGGATGACCCCCATGCCGGGAGCGCTATTCCAGTCGGCATTCGCAGCCGCCGCAGCAAAGCTGTCATACTCCGGCTGTACGAACTTGCCGTCACGATTCAACAAAGCAGTGTGCGACAGCCCGTTCTGCTTGGCGTAAGCATATTCCACATACCCAATCGAGTTCTGGAGTTGCTTCACGTAGTTCGCAACGCCTTCGTTGCCTTTACCGCCTTGCCCTACGGGCCACGGTACCGCCTTGCCCTCACCCACTTGCTCTTTCCACTCAGCAGATACCTTGGACAAGTAGTTGGTCCAGCCGAAGGTGGTACCCGAGCCGTCGGAGCGATGCACCACGATAATATCCGCATCCGGCAAGGCGACATTCGGGTTATTGCGAGCCAGGCGCTCATCATTCCAGCGCTTGATCTTACCTAAGTAAATGTTTGCGAGGTCTTCGCCCGTGAGCTTGAGTTCACCGGGCTTGATGCCGTCAATGTTCACGACCGCGACAGTACCGCCAATGACCGTGGGGAACTGCAGCAAATTGTGCTCGGTCAGCTCTTCACCTTTCATCGGGTCATCCGTGGCGCCGAAATCAACGGTCTTACCGATGATTTGTTTCACCCCGCCCCCCGAACCAATGGATTGGTAATTCACCTGATTGCCGGTCGTTGCCTGATAATCAGACGCCCAGCGCGCATAAATGGGGTAGGGGAACGAGGCGCCCGCGCCTGTGATATCGGTGGCGGCCGCTGTCAGGGCCGTTGCGCTCAAAGCGAGCGCAACGGAGAATCGAGTAAGAACGCGTTTGATCATGAGCCTTCCTATGTACTGGATCTGTGGTAGACCGAACGATCAGTTCGTGTCGGAAGGCAGAATACAGCGCGTTCATTACAGCAACATGACAACGCTCGCAAAGCGGCTAAGGCGCAGCGAGCGTGGGGCCCGTGGTGCCCGACGACAGTTATGGCCATATGGGCGTGCCATCCTCGTCACGGATCTGTGACCAGCGTTGCTTGACCTGGTTGACTGCAGCTGCGGGCAGGGGAACGTAGTACAACTCGTGCGCGGCTTGGCCGCCGTTGGAAAACGCCCAGTCGAAAAACTCGAGGGCCGCCCGGGCGCGTTCCGAACTGGCCGGCTGCTGGGGGATCAGAATGAACGTGGCTGCCGCCAAGGGCCAGGCGTTGTCACCTGGCTGGTTGGTAAGCATCACACCCATGCCGGGTTCGGCCTGCCAATCAGCATTGGCCGCGGCGGCGGCAAAAGTTTCCGGAGTGGGCTCAACAAACTGACCCGCCTGGTTTTCCAGAGACACATACGACAACTGATTTTGCTGTGCGTAGCCGTATTCGACGTAGCCAATGGTGTAGCGCAGCTGTCTGACATAGTTAGCCACACCTTCGTTGCCCTTGCCACCCTGCCCAGTGGGCCATTTCACGGCTTTCGCGACCCCTACCTGTTCCGCCCACTCAGGCGATACTTGCGCCAGATAGTGGGTCCAACCAAAGGTTGTACCAGAGCCATCCGAGCGATGTACGACAAGGATGTCGGCGTCAGGAAGCTTGAGGTCGGGATTGCGCTCCTGCAAGACAGGGTCGTTCCATTTCTGAATCTTGCCCAGGAAAATGTCTGCGAGCTCCCGGCCCGTTAGCTTGAGCTCGCCGGGCCCGACCCCGGGGAGATTAACGATCGGCACAGTGCCTCCAAGCACCGCAGGGAACTGCACCAAGCCAATCTCTTCAAGTTCAGCGCTGCTCAAGGGTGCGTCAGTGGCGCCGAAATCAACGGTGCCGCGCGAAATTTGCGCGATACCGCCACCTGAGCCGATCGACTGGTAGTTCACGATGCGCCCGGTTTCCTCGAAGTACATGTCGGCCCACGTCGCGTACAGAGGGAAGGGAAACGAGGCGCCAGCGCCGGTAATGTTCACGGCTTGCGCCCCTGGGACCAGGCACAACACCGAACCAATAACTGCAACTAGCCGCAGGAAAGCACGCATCAGAATATCTACTCGGGAGGTGTTCACACCACATCGTTGCGTCTTGCCATACGCGAGCGACACTACAAGCTCGCCTTAACACCGTGCAGTGAGATGCTTGGCGAGCAGCCAGTAGCTCGTTAGGCAGGGTATGTTCAAAGACGCCGTCCGACCTCCACCTTCCCCGACGGCGGGTAGAAGGTGCTCAAGATGACAGAACGGTTACAGTCATCCGTAAAACCCCGAAGTTTAACCCTTGTTGCGACGACGTACCTGGCTGCCGCTTCACCTCACACCCGGCTCAAGTGGATTCCGGGGTGGACTTGGCCTCTAGGCTACGGCGCAACGGTGCTGCCTGTTCCTGTAGCCATGCGCACAAATAGGCCAGCTGAATCTCGCCTTCCTGTTCTTCCGGATAGGCGAAGTAATAGGCTCCCTCGCTGCGCACGGCCAAGTCGGACAGGACGCACAGCTTGTTATTTTGTAACGGCTCACCGATCAAAAAGCGTGGCAAAAGAGCAACGCCCAGGCCCGCGGTGGCCGCGTTTATCAACATGGATTGAATTTCAAAACGTGGCCCGCGCATCGCGTTGATGTCGTCGAGGCCAGCTCGCGCGCACCATTGGCGCCACGCATCTGGTCGGGTGAAAAGGTGCAGTAGGCGATGTTGCACGATAACTTCATGAGGCAACTGCCGCTGGCCTTGCAAAAGCTCCGGGCGGCCCACGGGCACCAGCTCCTCATCAAACAAGTGCACCGTGCGTGCTCCAGGCCACTTCGGCCCACCGAAATACAAAGCGCCATCAAACGGGCTTTCGGCAAAGAAAAACCGAGTGCTACGTGCACTAAGATGAATCGTCACGTTGGGGTGGCGGGCGTAAAAATCGCCCAAGCGGGGAATTAACCACTCGGCACCAACGGTTGGAAGGGACGCGATTTCCAGGTTAACAAAGTCGCCCTCGTGCGCCATGATCTCCAACGTGTCGCGTTCCATGCGCCGAAGAATCTGTGTTACTTGGGCTGCGTAGACGCGGCCCGCATGTGTAAGCGAAATCCGCTTCTTGATGCGGTTGAACAAGCGCACCCCAAGCTGTTCTTCCAATAGTGAAATTTGCCTGGAGACTGCACTTTCGGTAAGGGATAACTCGTTGGCGGCGCGCGTAATGCTGGCATGGCGCGCCGCGGCTTCGAAGGCTGTAAGCGCGCTAATACTCGGCAGTTTTCGCCTCATAGAGTTCTTGATGAAAAGTAAAGATGTCTAAAGAATAAATCGTTTGCCGAGTAGAAACAATGTACATACCATAAACCAGCATTTCCATTTTTCTCATGATCTGTACGGGTCGGCTCCTCGCCAGACCTAATGCATAACTATGATGCTCGGGGGAGACCATGTATAAAACTTTGCTTGCAAGCGCCATGGTAGCCGGCGCAACCGCATTGGCGTCCACGGCGCTGATAGCCGCCGAGTCGCCCGATGCGTATCCATCGCACACCATTACATTTGTCGTGCCTTTTCCACCCGGAAGCACGAGCGATATTATCCCGCGCATGTTGGGGCCCCATGTGGCCAAAGCGTTGGATGCGACGGTCGTGGTTGAGAACCGGCCCGGCGCAAACGGTTCGCTAGGTGCGGCCAAAGTAGCCACTTCTCCACCGGACGGTTACCACGTCCTGCTCGCCACGACCGGGGTCCTAGCGATTAATCCGTGGGTCTACTCAAAATTAACTTACGACCCGGCAAAAGATTTCGATCCGGTCATCAATGCTGCTTACACTCCCAATCTGCTCATTGCGCACCCCAGCGTAAGTGCCAACAATTTGCAGGAACTTGTCGAGCTTGCCCGTCAGCAACCGGGGCAGCTTAACTTTGCCTCAGCGGGTAATGGCAGTACCAGCCACCTATGCGGAGAATCACTGAAGGCAGCGGCCGATATTGATATGGTCCACGTCCCCTATCAAGGGCCCGCAGTTGCCATTCAAGATGTCTTGGGTGGACGCGTTGCGTTGATGTGCGATAACTTTTCTAACGTTATTCAGCATGTGAAGGCGGGCCGTTTAAAAGCGATCGCATTAACCGCCACCGAGCGCAGTGCGCTTGCTCCAGACATTCCCACGTCGGTAGAGTCGGGGTATCCCGACGTACTGGCCGGCAACTGGTATAGCTTTGTCGTTCCCGCGGGAACGCCTCGCCCCATTATTGACAAGCTTAATAAGCAGCTGGCCGATGCTTTACATCAGCCTGACGTTCGTGAGCGCCTGGAAACTTTGGGTCTAACCATCATTGCCGACTCGCCCGATCATTTCCGTGCGTTTATTGCAGACGAGTCGGCGCGCTTGCGGGACATTGTTGAAAAGGCTGGTGCCCGCCTGGATTGATTGGCTATGCAATTCACATTGGAAACCCAAAGCGGTACGCGCACCTACGAACCCACCCTTGATCAATTAATTATTGCTGGCTGGACAGGGCGCGACCAGGCGGCCATGGAGCGTCACATTGCCGAGCTGGAGGCGCTCGGCGTGGCACGCCCGGCCACCACCCCGATCTATTACAGAGCCGCCGCAGCTCGCCTAACGACTGCGCCCATGATCGAAGTCGTGGGTAACGACTCCAGTGGAGAGGTTGAGTTCGTGCTTGCACAGTTTGACGGAAGGCTGTGGCTGGGGGTGGGGTCGGATCACACCGATCGTCAACTTGAAACAGTCAGCGTTACGTTATCCAAGCAGGTGTGCGATAAGCCCGTCGGGGAAACCTGGTGGGCCTTTGACGAAGTGGCAGCCCACTGGGACCAATTGCTTTTACGCTCCTACATCAGAGAAGTCGGGGAACGGGTCCTGTATCAGGAAGGGCCGGTGACCACCATGCGCGATCCCTTAGAGCTCATCGCCGGCTATGCCAATGGAATCGCTCAGTCGTTACCCGAAGGGGCTGCAATGTTTTGCGGTACGCTCGCAGCCAAGGGGGGTATTCGCTCTAGCGAGTTTTTCGAATGTGAACTGCACGATCCTGTGCTGAATCGCGTCCTGCGTCATCAATACAAAGTCGTGCCGCTGCCGGTGACGGGCTAGCGGGATTCGGACGTTTATCAGGAGGTACGATGGCGGTTAATAAACTGCATATGGAATTTCATACGCTCGATATGAGTTCGGGCTGGGAAACCCCGCCGGGCTATCCGCCAGGAATCGAGCAAAAGATCCTGGCCGGCGCACTCGATGAGGTCAACAAGCGTGGCACACGCACCCGCTTGTTACGCTTCGCTCCCGGGGTGTACACGACGGCTCCGTTCGTGCACGATTATTGGGAGGAAGTCTATCAATTGTCGGGCGATCTCATTGTTGGCAACGATGAGAACGGACAAGGGGGCGAAGCGTTTCCGCCGCACACCTACGCTTGCCGTCCGCCAGGGGCTGCCCATGGGCCGTTCAAGTCGGAAACCGGTTGCGTTCTGCTAGAGATTCACTATTACGATCCCGTCTGAATAACGCTTCCATTTGATGGCACTGACTTTATCGTGGGCGCGCCGTGCTGATGCGGCTTCCCTACGTTAAGCTACCCATCAACGTGCACGCCTTTTCCGCTGATGTCTATGTTCCCGACACTTGCCGACCTAAGCATGGCACTCGCAGAAGGTCGGATTACCGCTACTGCGCTCGTTGAAACGGCGCTGGATGCCATCGCCAACCCCTCGGGGGAAGGGGCCAGGGTCTATCTTCGTGTCGACGCGGAGGGCGCGCGTCAATCTGCAGCCGCCATCGATCGAGCAAGATCTCGAGGGGCCTCGGTGCCCCCTTACGCAGGCATCCCCGTTTCGGTCAAAGACCTGTTTGATATTCAAGGGCAAACCACGACGGCAGGATCTGTTGTTTTAGCCGATCGTCCCCCAGCCCAAAGCGATGCCGCAGCGGTGGCACAATTGCGTGCAGCGGGTTTCGTTGTCATTGGGCGCACCAACATGACGGAGTTCGCGTATTCCGGGTTGGGCCTGAATCCACATTACGGAACGCCGCTCAACCCCTACGATCGCGCAACTGGGCGAATTCCCGGGGGCTCCTCTTCGGGAGCTGCAATCGCGGTCACGGATGGGATGGCGGCGGTCAGTTTAGGCACTGATACCGGTGGCTCCTGCCGTATCCCCGCGGCGCTTACCGGCCTCACGGGCTATAAGCCGACCGCTTCACGTGTGTCCTCGAGTGGGGCATTGCCTTTGTCCACCGCACTGGACAGCATTGGCCCGATCGGACGCACAGTAAATTGTTGTGCCATTGTTGATTCGATACTCTCGGCCGAGCCGGCCTACCTGGAAGAGTTTTTTCCAGTAACCGGCTTGCGCATCGCGATTCCTAAAACACAGGTATTGGATGATTGCGATAACCATGTGTTACACGCATTCGAACATGCGTTACAGCGATTGTCGAACGCCGGAGCCAAGGTTATCGAATTGCCGTTTCCTGAATTTTCTGAACTTGCTGATATTAATGCAAAAGGCGGCTATACGGCAGCGGAGTCATACCGTTGGCACCGCGAATTATTGGCACGCTTTCCAGAAAGGTACGATCCGCGCGTGAGGGTAAGAATCGAACGGGGCGCCGGGCAAACGCCTGATGACATCGCACAGCTCGATGCGCGACGAGCCGATTGGATTGCCCGCGTTTCTCGTCGTTTTGAAGGTGTCGATGTGATTGCATGCCCCACAGTGCCGTTAATTGCACCTAAGCTGACCGACTTGGATGACGACGCGGAATACAGCCGCGTTAACTTGCTCATGTTGCGTAACCCCACGTTTATCAATTTTCTGGATGGGTGCGCAATTTCTCTGCCATGCCATTCATCGGGGAGTGCACCGGTTGGTCTCATGCTGGCTTCCACGCGAGGACAAGACCGTAAGATATTTGCAGTCGCACGAACTGTTGAGGCTATATTGCAGTCTTCCTTCCACGCCACCAGTAGCAATTAAGAGTTCACAACGGTTTGAAGCGTATGCCAAGAGCGCGTCGCTTCAGACCTTCGTTCTAATTAGGTTCGCAGCCCGTTTGCATTGGCTGTGAGGCTGCAGCGGAGCTCCTTCGCGATTAGTGTGCACTCCGCTGTGTAGCGATCAATTGCTGAACGAGGCAGCTCTTTCCAAGCTGTTAATCATGGCAATCCGACGCAGAAGTTCGCGACCTTTTGCCGGATCAGCGGCAGCGGCGCGGATCTCATTGCGAAACCGTTCACGATCTTCTGGTGTTTTCGCTTCCAGATTGCGCTTATTGCGGATTGTGTCTTGCTGAATGGCTTCCAATGTAATTCCCCGTCGCTGTGCGTCGTACGCGTCTAAGGTGGAAGCGCTCGCTGCCCCGAGCACAACCGGTCCGAGCTTAGAAGTCAAGTTCAAGGCATCGTGGATTCCGCCATTCATCCCCATGCCTCCGAGTGGATTATTGATATGCGCCGCATCACCTGCGAGAAAAGTTCGCCCTTTACGGAATGATGTAGCCACGCGTTGATGGACCCGGTACAGTGTGGTGTGTTGAATGTTGGGATCAATAGAAGCAGGGACCACGCGGCGAATTGACGATTCAATATATTCCGGACTAAGTGCTTGTTCGTCAGTGAAGTCAGCTGTGACGGGCATCATGACCCGCCAGGCGCCTGGAATGCGAAGTAAAAAGTACCAACGATCAGGATCTGCGACGTAGCTAACCGACGACACGCCCGGCCGCAAAGCCTCAAAGTCGACGGGTGTGCTCATGACCAGAAACCGTTCGGGCCAGGTAAATCCTTCAAACTCAATGTTCTGGCTCCGTCGAACAACACTGTTGGCTCCATCCGCTCCAATAAGCCATTGACACTGTATCTTGCGCTCCTGCCCGGTTGAGGTGGTGATAACCGTCACTCGGTCGGCGTCTTGTTCGATCGCCATTACCTCGCAATTGAATGAGATGCGAAACAGGGGATGGTCCCGCAAGGCTTCGAGAATAATCCGCGTTAATTTGAATTGCTCCGCTTGCAAGCGGTAGGGGTGCCGCGTTAGGTCGCTAATGGCGGTAAAGTCAAAGGTGCCGAGTACACCATCTTCTGTAGAGCAGTACTGCACCGTTGGGGCCTTGAGGCCCTGGGCGATCAACGCGTTCGTAAAGCCCAGGTCGTCCAGCATGTCCAAAGTTGGCGGATGGAACGTAGAGGCCCGAGACTCGGTACTCAAGTCGGGCAGTTTCTCTAATACATGCACAGGAATCCCTTGACGTACCAGGTCGGCGGCGGCTGTCATACCGACAGGTCCGGCGCCGGCAATGACAACAGGTGAGATGGTTTGACTCATTTGCGCTCTCTGCTCACTCGGGCTTTGATCAACGAATAACAACGGATGGTTATCGTCAATGCTACCGACGCAGAAAAAGTCGGGTCAAACGATTTATATTTCAGACTTCTTGAGTTTTATGAAACAAGAAACAATGCGTCTGCGAGAAAGTATGCTGGCTTGTATGGCCAAATGCTGACTGTTTGTTCAGATAAAGATAGACGATGGGATAGTCTAGATCGAAATCCCCTTGACATTGAGGAGCTCAGTGTTCAAACCGGTCACCCTGCCACACGGCAGCTAGGAGCGCGTGATGCGTGGTGTGGCCCGATCAAAGCTGTCTAGCGTGAAGCAAACCTGAATGATTGTTTTTGTTGGGATGTTTGCCACGTCGAGCATAACGCCCCGGCCGGCCTCGGAGTGCACCAGGAAGGGCGCAAACAGAAAGAAATTAGATGATGACAGACTTCTGCACAGGAACGGCTAACAGTACAGCAGTTCCTGCATAATGGGCTGCCAGTACGCAGACAGGGTTGAGGGCGGGGTAGGCGTCGGGGTTAGCAAGCGCGTGGGACGTGTGAAAAAGCAACCGCAGGTGCTCAGCGCGCCCCGCGGTTGCGTGCATCCGAACCCTTAACTTAGTCGACCTTTAAATCGATCTTTTCGATGATTTCTGCCCATCGCTGGCTGGCCGCATCGAGTTGTTCCCGCGCCTCTTCGGTGGTGGTGCCCATGGGAACGACGTCCAGAGCAGCCAAGCGTTCCTGAGCCTTCTCGCTGGAAAGGGCTTTGCTCGCGGCTTCCTGCATCTTGGTGATGATGGCATCCGGGGTTCCCTTGGGGGCCATCAGGAACTGGTAGAAGGTGGCGTCCATATTCGGCACACCGGCCTCAGCTGCGGTAGGAACATCGGGTGCCATCTTGGAACGGGTTGCTGATGACACCGCTAACGCGTGCACCCGGCCAGCCTGAACATGCGGCAGCACCTGCGGGGTGGTCAAGAAACCGCAATCCACCTGGCCGCCCACGACGTCGGTGATGGCAGGGGCAGGGCCGCGATAGGGGATGTGGGTCATGGAAATGCCTGATTCGGCCAGGAACATCTCCGCTGCCAGGTGCCCAGGCACGCCGGCGCCGCCGGACGCATAGGTAAGGTCATTGGTGCGCGCTTTTTCCAGCAGCTCCTGCAGCGTTTTGACACCGACCTTTTCATTGCAAATCATCATTTGGGTGAAGCTGCCCAGAATGGAAACCGGGACGAGGTCGGTGCGCGCATCAAACGTAAGACTGTTATAGATAAGCGGGTTCACCGTCATCACGGTGTCCGAGGTCACCAGGAAGGTGTGTCCGTCCGGTTCAGCTGACGCAACGAGGCCAGCTGCTAGGTTCAGGCCCGCACCAGGACGGTTCTCAACGATTAATGGCTGCCCCAGAGAATCGCCCAATTCTTCGGCGACGGTGCGAGCCAAGATGTCGGAGGGAGCTCCGGGTGGCGAGCCTACCAACAGGCGAATCGTTTTTGTGGGCCATTCTTGCGCTAGTGCCGAACCCATTGCAAGGCTAGCGGCAACTGCGAGTGTGGAAAGCAGGCCAAGGATGGGTTTCTGACGTAAACCGAGTCGTCGTTCGAGCATGGCGATCGTCTCCTATCATTAGAGGAGTTGGTCGAAGCAAAAAGGGCACGTTATCACATCGACAACCCGTTGTTGGTCGATTGGTTTGCCTACCACGCCATTGTAGTCACGAGGACGGCAAGGGGGTGCCCACTAAGTCGTACGTCGTGTAGGAGTCATTGGCGTAGTATCTCAAGCTTCGTCGCTCCTCACTCATCACCCAACGCGACGCACGGTACGAAAGGGGCGTCGCTTGCCGCGACGACGCGTACAGGTTAAGCTTTCTTTCTTGTGCCTAATTACTACTCGTGACTAGGCCAACTTAGTAGCGGCCATGGCTATTTGCCGGGTGCTCGCTCGTCGCATTTTTTACTTTTTGCCTCTTGGCTTGCCACAAGCGAGTGCAAGGGCCTTCGTTTCAACCTCCAGTGCCCATCTCGATGAAACGTGTACGGGCCGGCAGTGCATTCGGGCCGAGCGGTTCTGTGAACCGCAAAGCGCCGGGTGTGTTGTTCGTAACCCGTGCAGGTTTGAAGTCTGGACCTCCCTGCGGGGAAGCAGCGGTCGGGGTGTACGCACCGGTTTGAAAATGCAAGGAAATCTTCATGGAACTCAATGGCGCTGAAATAGTCGTGCGCTGTCTGGCCGACGAGGGCGTGGATATCGTCTTCGGTTACCCGGGCGGCGCCGTGTTGTATATATACGACGAGATCTACAAGCAAGACCGCTTCAAGCACATTCTAGTGCGACACGAGCAGGCCGCCGTTCATGCGGCTGATGCTTATTCCCGCTCTTCTAACAAGGTGGGGGTCGCTTTGGTAACCAGCGGGCCCGGAGCCACCAACGCTGTCACCGGCATAGCTACGGCCTACATGGATTCCATTCCCATGGTCATCATCACCGGGCAGGTCCCAACGGCTGCTATTGGTGAGGATGCCTTCCAGGAGTGTGACACCATTGGCATCACGCGCCCTTGCGTGAAGCACAACTTCCTCGTCAAAGATGTCAAAGACCTTGCTGAAACGTTGCAGCGGGCCTTTTACATCGCCCGTACCGGCCGACCCGGCCCAGTGCTCGTAGACATTCCCAAAGATGTCACCATTGCACGCTGCAAGTACACGCCGCGTTCCGCGCCCGTAACACTGCGCTCTTATGCTCCGGTCACTAAGGGGCATCAGGGGCAGATCAAGAAAGCAGCGCAACTATTGCGCAGTGCGGAACGCCCGCTTGTCTATGTTGGGGGCGGCGCGATATTGGCCAATGCCTCGGACGAGGTTACTTCGCTGGTGAAACGCCTGGGCGCGCCGTGTACGACCACGCTCATGGCACTGGGCGCTTTCCCAGGGTCCGACCGGCAGTTTCTCGGCATGCCGGGAATGCACGGCACCTACGAGGCCAACCTCGCCATGCAGAACTGCGATGTATTGCTGGCCGTGGGTGCGCGCTTCGACGACCGTGTCATTGGAAACCCTCGCCACTTTGCACAGAACTCGCGCAAGATTATTCACATCGACATCGACCCGTCGGTGATTTCGAAGCGGGTCAAGGTGGATATTCCCATCGTGGGAGATGTGCGCGAGGTGCTCAACGATTTGATCTCCATGCTCGATGCGGGCGACCCCATCGATACAGCGGCTTTGGCGCCATGGTGGGCACAAATTGAAGCTTGGCGTGAGCGCAACTGCTTGGCGTATGCGCCCTCCGACGAGCTCATCAAGCCGCAAAGCGTGATTGAAGCTCTCTGGGAGGTCACAGGAGGAGAAGCCTACGTTACTTCAGACGTTGGGCAACACCAGATGTGGGCGGCCCAGTATTACCGCTTCAATAAACCGCGTCGCTGGATTAATTCCGGAGGACTGGGCACGATGGGGGTAGGTCTGCCTTACGCCATGGGCGTACAAATGGCCAATCCAGATGCCGAAGTGGCGGTTATCACGGGTGAAGGCTCCATTCAAATGAACATTCAGGAGCTTTCTACTTGCAAGCAGTATCGGCTCACGCCCAAGATTCTCTGTCTCAATAACCGCTACCTTGGCATGGTGCGGCAGTGGCAGCAAATCGACTATGGCTCCCGCTATTCCGAGTCGTACATGGATGCGCTGCCCGATTTCGTCCGCCTAGCCGAATCGTATGGCCATGTCGGCATGCGTATCGATCGGCCCTCCGATGTCAAACCTGCCTTACAAGAGGCTTTTGGCAAATACCGAGACCGTCTCGTGTTCATCGACTTCATCACTGACCAGTCGGAAAATGTCTGGCCGATGGTGAAGGCGGGTAGAGGACTTACCGAGATGTTGTTGGGTTCGGAAGATTTGTAAGGGGGCACGCATGAGACACGTTATTTCGGTGCTTCTGGAAAACGAACCCGGAGCGCTGTCCCGCGTTGTAGGTCTTTTTTCCGCGCGCGGGTACAACATTGAAACATTAACCGTGGCGCCTACCGAAGACGCCACGCTTTCGCGCATGACTATTGCCACGCACGGGTCGGACGAGGTCATCGAGCAAATTACCAAGCACCTCAACCGTTTGGTGGAAGTTGTGAAGGTCGTCGACCTTACCGAAGGCGCACACCTGGAGCGTGAGCTGATGCTCATCAAGGTGCGGGCCGTGGGTAAAGAGCGCGAGGAAATGAAGCGTATGGCTGATATTTTCCGTGGCCATATCGTCGACGTCACCGACAAAACCTACACCATCGAATTAACGGGTGATCAGCGTAAGCTCGATGCCTTCATCGAAGCCATCGACCGGACGTCCATCCTCGAAACCGTGCGTACAGGGACATGTGGGGTCGGGCGCGGCGAGCGCGTGCTCAAGGTTTGATTGCCCGAGGGGGTGGCAGGCGCCACCCCGTTGCCTAAGGTGCTTTACTCCCAATTTGATTGAAACCGGAGAACACAGTGAAAGTTTTTTATGACAAGGATTGCGACCTTTCGCTCATCAAGGGCAAAACGGTAGCCATCATTGGGTACGGCTCGCAAGGTCACGCGCATGCCTTGAACTTGAACGACTCAGGCGTCAAGGTCGTGGTTGGCCTGCGCAAAGGCGGCGCGTCCTGGGACAAAGCAGTGAACGCAGGCTTGCAGGTTGCCGAAGTGGCAGAGGCGGTTAAACAAGCCGATGTCGTCATGATCCTGCTCCCCGATGAGAACATCGCAGAGGTCTATCGCACGCAAGTCGCCGACAACATCAAGTCGGGTGCGACGCTGGCATTTGCTCACGGTTTCAACATTCATTACGGACAAGTTGTTCCGCGCGACGATATTGACGTGATCATGGTCGCACCCAAAGCGCCGGGTCACACGGTCCGCAGTACGTACAGCCAGGGTGGGGGGGTGCCCCACTTGGTGGCGGTGTACCAAGACAAGTCCGGCTTCGCCCGCGATCTGGCCCTGTCGTATGCCAGCGCGAACGGTGGCGGCCGTGCCGGGATCATCGAAACGACCTTCCGCGAAGAAACCGAAACCGACCTCTTCGGTGAGCAGGCAGTACTTTGCGGCGGCGCGGTCGAGCTGATTAAAGCGGGCTTCGAAACGCTGGTAGAGGCGGGCTACGCCCCCGAGATGGCCTACTTCGAATGCTTGCACGAGCTCAAGCTGATCGTCGACCTGATCTACGAAGGCGGCATCGCCAACATGAACTATTCGATTTCCAATAACGCCGAATACGGCGAGTACGTGACGGGGCCGCGCATCATCACGGAGGAAACGAAGAACGAGATGCGTCGGGTGCTGCGCGATATTCAGTCCGGCGAGTATGCCAAGAGCTTTATTCTTGAGAACAAAGCCGGGGCGCCCACGCTGTTATCGCGTCGTCGTTTGAACGCCGAGCACGAGATCGAGAAAGTCGGTGCTGTATTGCGGGGGATGATGCCCTGGATTGCCCAGAACAAACTGGTTGATCAGTCGAAGAACTAAGCACACCCCATAACGAGTCAGCGGACGTACCATCATGCTCGCTGACGCTCAAGGCCCCAGGTTTCTGCTGCTTGTGTGAGTCACACAGGAGAGATCCGGGGCCTTTGTATTTGCAGGTGAATGTCGGCAGGGCCTGGCCAAGCACGAATTTGACGCCCGGCGCAGGCCCAAACAAGGTGACGGTAGGGCAACTGTGCCAAGGCACTACTTGCTAGCGCATGGGACACCGTTGCCACTACCCTGCGAACTATTTTTCTTTGGCTGCAGGCTTTACTTCGGGGGTCGACCCGGCCGCCGAGGGCTGAGGGTCGCGTTTGTAGTATCTAACCCCGATCTTGATCGGGTCGCGGCCGCGCTCGCGCCGCCAACGGTTGGTATCACGCAGCGAATAAATGCAACCGCAGTATTCCTGCTGGTAGAACTCTTCACGCTTGCTGATCTCGATCATGCGCGCCGAGCCACCTTTCTTGCGCCAGTTGTAGGTCCAGTAAACAAGATTTGGATAGCGGGAAGCTGCGCGGACTCCGCAGTCATTGATCTGGTCCATGTTCTTCCAGCGCGATATTCCCAACGAGCTGGTAATCACCGGAAAGCCGTGTTCATAAGCATACAGCGCCGTGCGCTCGAAGCGCATGTCGAAGCACACTGTGCAGCGCTCGCCGCGCTCGGGCTCATTTTCCAGGCCTTTGACCCGCTCGAACCAGTTGTCTTCGTCGTAATCGGCGTCGATAAACGGAATGCCGTGCTTTTCTGCAAACCGAATATTCTCCTCTTTGCGGATCTCGTATTCCTTACGCGGATGGATGTTCGGGTTGTAGAAGAAGATGGTGAAATCAATCTCCGAAGCGATGAGGGCTTCCATGGGCTCACCCGAACAGGGAGCGCAGCACGAATGCAGTAGCAGTTTGTTGTGCTGCCCGGGGAGTACGAGTTTTTCGCGTTGCGGTGTAGTCATGGCGCTTCAGATAAAAATGTGTGCCGTCGGGGCGAACGCTTCCGGCCCCTATCGTGAAACCAATCTACAATTGTATCGGTTAACTTAGGCACCGTTATGCAAGAACCTCATTACCCGCATCCTATCCTTGCACGAGAAGGCTGGCCGTTTATTACTGCGACCGTCATTGTGGCGGTGGTGGTTACTGTTTTCGCGGGCGCCTGGTCGCTCCCGTTTTGGGTGATCGCTGCGTTTGTCATTCAGTTTTTTCGGGACCCCGCCCGGCCTGTTCCGTTAGCTGAACATGCGGTGCTTTCTCCGGCTGATGGACGAATTGTCGCCGTTGAAAAAACACACGACCCGTACGCCAATCGGGAAGCATTGAAAATCAGCGTGTTCATGAATGTTTTCAACGTGCATTCAAACCGTAGTCCAGTGGACGGCGAGGTTGTTAGCGTTGAGTATTTCCCGGGAAAGTTTTTCAACGCCGATCTTGACAAAGCGTCGCTGGAGAACGAGCGCAACGCCATGGTTTTGCGTACCCCCACTGGAGAACAGGTCACCGTAGTACAGGTCGCCGGGCTGATTGCGCGTCGCATTCTCTGTTATGTGCGACCCGGAGAGGTGGTCGAGCGCGGTCAGCGTTACGGGTTTATTCGCTTCGGATCGCGAGTTGATGTTTACTTGAATCCGCAGGCACGCCCGCGGGTTGCGATCGGCGATAAGGTCAGCGCCACCTCAACCATACTGGCAGACTTGCCGCCACCTCCGGCAGCGGCTTCGCCTGACACAGAGGAATAGCGCATGCTTTCTTGCCGGTGCTTCATCATGGGCTGCAGCCAGGAGTGCGCATGAACGAGATGGACCCTCAAGAACGTCGTCGCCGCGGTATCTATCTCTTGCCAAACGCGTTTACCACGGCGGCTTTGTTCGCGGGGTTTTACGCGGTGGTACAGGCCATGAACAATCAGTACGAACAGGCCGCCATTGCCATTTTTGCCGCCATGGTGCTCGACGGTATGGATGGTCGGGTAGCGCGTTTGACCAACACGCAGTCCGCGTTCGGGGAGCAGTACGACTCGCTATCCGACATGACATCGTTTGGGGTTGCACCAGCCCTGGTCATGTACGAATGGGTCTTGCATAGCCTGGGCCGGCTAGGGTGGTTGGCGGCCTTTGTGTATGTCGCGTGCGCCGCCTTGCGGCTGGCACGCTTCAATACCAATATTGCCGTTGTCGATAAGCGCTTCTTTCAGGGCCTGCCTAGTCCGTCTGCTGCGGCGCTGGTGGCGGGGTTCGTCTGGCTGGGGGTCGCGCATCGCCTCACCATCAACGAGGTATGGTTGCCATGGGTGGCGTTTTTTCTGACACTATATGCCGGCCTCACCATGGTGTCGAACGCGCCGTTTTACAGTGGAAAGACTTTCACTCTAGGGCGTAGTGTCCCGTTTTGGGTCATTTTGGTCATGGTGCTGGTCTTTGTTTTCATTTCCAGCAACCCGCCACTGGTGCTGTTTGGCTTGTTCGTGGCGTACGGTGTATCGGGCTGGGTTGTTTGGTTCGTGCGCTGGAATCGCATACGTCAGAGGCGCCGCCTGTCCTGACCGCACGCGACGACCTCGCCCTTTGATCCCTCTCTACCATAACGGCAGGAAGCGATCCGGTTCGTACAAGGGATCGGGTCCGGGATGGAAGCGGGTGACATACCCGGCGTCATCGAAGTAAACGTGCATCAGCGAGTTCCACACGCCGTCCTGCCGGTAGCTGTACGACCATACCTTTTCAACGTTGCGGCCCCAGCCCACTCCGCTGATTTCTCCGGGGGGGCCCCACGTGCAACGTACTTGGTCAATATGCCAGTTACCCTGACGCAACCGGCTAAATGACGCGTCTGTCAGCACTTGTTCAATTCCCGAGGTCGTCCCGTCGGGCTTCACGTTGGTCGCCCAAGATGCCTGCATAAATGGCTGCCCCGACCATACCCAGCGTTCACCACCGTCGGGTAGAGGGCAGACGACCGACGGCTGCCCCATCTCACTGCGTACAGTCTCGGCGCGCGTTCCTGGAGGCATCCGTTGTTCAGGGGTAGCGCACGCGCCCAAGGCGAGGGTAAGAGCCCATGCCGCATAACGAGTGTAAGTCGCGCGCGGGGATTTCGTTCGCATAGCAATCTCCGATAGGTGGGGTCGACGTCCCGGCCGTGGTGGCAGTCCTTTTGTAGACCGCTGGCTGCGCGAACCTTTGGCTCGCCTGAGTAGCGCAAGACCGGTGTTAAAGGAATGCCCAGGGGCGCGGCCTGTCGTACGACGGCATGAATTATGCCCTTTAGTGGCTGCGGTCGTGGCATGAATCCTGCCGGCTTCCGGGTATAGTGGGCACGCTGCTGCTGAACGAATCGCAGATGAGCGACACTTTGTGTCAAAACGCGGAAGCAATGCGTGTTTTGAGGTAGAATTTAACGCTTGCCCGCCTTGCGACAAATGTCAATAGGAATGTTACCTAGCCTGCAGCGCACGGGCTTAAAGCCCAAGGTAGCCGCAGTGGGAAAACATTCACATCGCGGTGCACGTAGTACGTACTCGCTAGTTTTAGCCTGTACGCAGTAGTAGATGTAGTAGCGGTTGCGGTCGCTGCGTTTGCGCTATAGCTCAAACGCCGTCGTTTGACTGCGATCGGGTGTTTTTGGTGCGTGCTTTTTAGTAGTACGAAGCACGGGTTCAGCACGGTAGGGCGCCTCGGCCTTGCCGCAAGTCTGGAGAGGAATAAACGATGTCTGTAGCCGAGATCAATAAGGCTGAAATTGTCAAGAATTTTCAACGCAAGCAGGGTGACACTGGTTCACCTGAGGTTCAGGTTGCTCTGCTTACCGCTCGCATCAACGAGCTTACCGAGCATTTCAAGACTCACAAGAAAGACCATCACTCGCGTCGGGGTCTGTTGCGCATGGTTAGCCGCCGTCGCAAATTGCTCGACTACCTCAAGCGCCACAACGCGGATGCCTACCGCACGCTTATTGAGAAACTCGGCCTGCGCAAGTGAACCGTTCGACGTGGTCGAACGCAACCGTGGTCGTGGCGGTATCGCCGCCGCAGCCACGGTTTTTTTGTTTATGCAAGGACTAAAGCCATGTTCAACAAAGTGACCAAACAGTTTCAGTATGGTCAACACACCGTCACGCTGGAAACCGGGGAGATAGCGCGACAGGCATCTGGCGCGGTTGTCGTGCGAATTGAAGACACCGTAGTGCTCGCCACTGTCGTGGCCGCGCGCACTGCCAAACCGGGACAGGATTTCTTCCCGCTCACCGTTGATTACATCGAGAAGACCTATGCTGCGGGGCGCATTCCCGGCGGCTTCTTCAAGCGGGAGGGCAAGCCGTCCGAAAAGGAAACGCTCACTTCTCGCTTAATCGATCGTCCGTTGCGTCCTCTGTTCCCCGACGGCTTCTACAACGAAGTGCAGGTGGTGATACACACCCTGTCGGTGAACCCCGAGATCGACCCCGATATCCCGGCCATGATTGGCGCTTCTGCCGCCCTCGCCATTTCGGGCGTGCCCTTCAATGGTCCGATAGGCGCTGCCCGCGTGGGATACATCGATGGTCAGTACGTTCTGAACCCCACGGCGACGCAACTCGAAACATCGCAGATGGATTTAGTCGTTGCCGGTACCGACAGTGCTGTGCTGATGGTCGAGTCCGAAGCCAGCGAACTGACAGAAGAAGTTATGCTGGGCGGTATCGTGTACGGTCACGAACAAATGCAGGTGGTGATCGACGCTATCGATGACCTCGTGCGTGAGGCCGGTAAGCCTGCATGGGAGTGGGAGCCTGCACCGCGTAATGAAGCGCTCATTGCCGCTGTTCATGCCGCGGCGGAAGAGGGTATCCGTGCTGCCTATCAGATCCGCGTCAAACAGGAACGCACCGCTAAGCTGCGGGAAACCGCTGCCGCCGTAGTCGAGCAATTGACGCGTGCAGCCGAGGAGCGTGGAGAAACGCCGCCTGATCAGGTCGAGATCGAAAGCATCTTGTTCAAGCTCGAAGCCGACGTAGTACGTGGACAAATCCTGAATGGTGAGCCGCGTATCGACGGGCGCGATACGCGCACCGTGCGTCCGATCGCAATTCGACTTGGGGTATTGCCGCGAGCGCACGGAAGCGCGTTGTTCACCCGGGGGGAAACTCAAGCCCTGGTGGTCACAACACTAGGCACGAAGCAAGACGAACAGGTCATCGACGCATTGATGGGCGAGTATCGTGACCGCTTCCTGTTCCACTACAACATGCCGCCATTCGCGACGGGCGAAACGGGTCGGATCGGTGTTCCCAAGCGTCGAGAGATCGGGCATGGACGCCTGGCCAAGCGCGCTTTGGTGCCTGTACTGCCAACGATCGAAGACTTCCAGTACACGATTCGCGTCGTCTCTGAAATTACCGAGTCCAATGGCTCGTCATCGATGGCATCGGTATGCGGCGGCTGCTTGTCCATGATGGATGCGGGTGTGCCCTTGAAGGATCACGTCGCCGGCGTCGCCATGGGCTTGATCAAGGAAGGCAGCAAGTTTGCGGTACTGACCGACATTCTGGGCGACGAAGACCACCTGGGCGATATGGACTTCAAGGTCGCAGGTACTGAAAAAGGCATCACCGCGCTGCAAATGGACATCAAGATCCAGGGCATCACTAAAGAAATCATGCAGGTCGCACTGGCTCAGGCGCGTGAAGGGCGATTGCACATCCTTGAGCAAATGAAGGCAGCGATTGAAAAGTCGCGCGGCGAATTGTCGGCCTTTGCTCCTCGCATGATAACCATGAAGATCAACCCGGAAAAGATTCGGGATGTGATCGGCAAGGGCGGGGCAACGATTCGTAGTCTCACCGAAGAAACGGGTACGCAGATCGACATTTCAGACGATGGCACCATCGTCATTTCGAGTGTTGATTTAGAGCGTGCACGCGAGGCCGAGCGTCGCATCGTCGAATTAACCGCGGATGTTCAGGTCGGCCAGGTGTATGACGGTAACGTGCTGCGTTTGCTTGACTTCGGCGCCATCGTTCAGGTGTTGCCGGGGCGTGACGGCCTATTGCACATTTCGGAAATTGCCAACTATCGCATCAATAACATCAATGATGTGTTAAAGGTGGGACAGGTGGTTCGTGTGAAGGTCATCGAGGCAGATGACAAGGGTCGCCTGCGCTTGTCGGTGAAGGCCATCGGTGGTCTGGATGCGCCGGGCAATGTTGGCGGCAAAACGGAAGTTCCGGCCGTCGAGTAATTATCACAGGGCGCGGATTGTGTCCGGAAGGCCCGCGTCTTTTCAGGTTGGGTTGTTTTCATGCAACCCTCGCTGCAATGACCGGCCGCTGTCAGTATGCCTGCTCCCGCAATAGGCGGTTGAGGTTGGGCCCTTGGGCAGGCGTAATATTTTTAGCAGACTTTCCCACTGCAGCAATCACCTTCTCTAGGTGTGCAATATGGGGCAACATGGGCCCGAAAAAGCGCACCTGTTCTCCCACCTGTATCAATATCGTGGGGAAATCTTCCACATCATCGTCATCGGTTACATCGGGAAAGTCCTCGATATCCACCCAGACGAAGACATGATCCGGCATGCGTTCTGCCAACGCGTCGAATGCGGGCCGGTATTCGCGGCAAGTTCCACACCATTCAGCACAAAGGCAAGCGACGAGGGCAATGTCAGGCTGGGCGAGAATGCGCGGTAATGCGGGATCGTCAGGAAGATAGGTTGGCACGTTGCGGAATCTAACTAAGAAGGGCAGGGTGGAAAAGCACGTGAACCTGCAATATCGGGATTTAATAGCGCACCCCCGCCGGGCTTGTCCGGCGGGGAGCGGATCGCAGGTTTCAACTCAAAATCAGATCGCAGTTCACTAGGTTCATCATATCGGATCCGGGGAGCAATCTGAAAGATACATCGTGGTCATGGCTACACCAAACTCGGCTTTACAGCGTGGTTCCGATGCTTACTTGCCTTCCGTGTGGCGGGCTTTCCGTCGGTCAGTCATTTCACAGCTGCATCCTGCCATGTTGGCGGCGATTCTGTTGCCTTTTGTGGTCATGTTGCTGGGGGGCGTGCTGTTGATCTGGCTGCTCTGGGAGCCGCTTACGCTTTGGCTGCGCGATACGGTGATGAACTGGGGTGTGTTCGCGCAGCTGGAGGCGTGGCTCGTCGCCGTGGGTTTGGTGTCGCTCCATGTGTGGCTGGTTCCTATCCTGGCCGGCCTCATTCTATTACCTGCCGCGGGCGTTGCCGGGATTGCCGTTGCCGCCGTGTTTGTGATGCCGCTGGTTTTACGTCATTTGGTCAAAACGACCTATCCCGACATTGAGCCCCGAGGGCGGTTTGGCTTTGCGGTTAGTGGGTGGAATGCGCTCGTCGTGGTACTCGTCTTTTCGTTAGGATGGTTGTTGACCATGCCGTTTTGGCTCTTTCCTCCACTGGCATTGGTGTTGCCCACGTTATGGTGGACGTTCGCGTTCACGCGTATGCTCAGGCTGGATGCGTTGGTTGATGTCGCTACCGCAGAGGAACGTCGACAGATCGTACGACGTTACAACGGTGGGTTCTGGACACTTGGCCTGATTTGCGCATTATTAAGCTTGCTACCGCCGGCCTGGCTCGTCTTGCCCGTCTTTTCGTCATTGCTATTTGCTCATTACGGGCTGGAGGCTTTACGCAGGCTGCGAAGTGAGCAGGCTCAGAGGGTTCCCGTTCAACCAGTGTAGGGTTAATGCAATGCAAGAGCAAGATCGTAGCAATGAGAGACGATTTGGGCTGATCGTCGTAGGTGATGAGATTCTGTCAGGAAAACGAAAAGACCAGCATTTTGACAAAGTCGTAGAGTTGTTGGGGGCGCGCGGACTGCATTTATCCTGGGCGTACATCGTCGGAGATGACTTTGATGAGTTGGTCAAAACCTACCAGCGCTCGTTTGCCAGCGGCGACATTGTCTTTTCCTTCGGAGGAATCGGCGCGACGCCCGACGATCGGACCCGCCAGGCTGCAGCGGCAGCGCTTGGCGTGCCAACCGTATTGCATCCAGAAGCCAAAGCGCTGATCACGCAACGGTGCGCCGAGCTCGCAGCGCAAGGGCGGGGTACTGCTGACATGAGCGCGCCGGAGAACCAGCGCCGCTTGCAGATGGGTGAATTTCCGGAGGGGAGCGAAATCGTCCCCAACAGCTACAACGCGATACCGGGGTTCTGGATTCGCGACCACACGTTTGTGCCGGGCTTTCCGGTGATGGCTTGGCCCATGGTCGAGCACGTGCTTGACACACGCTACGCTGCACTGCACCATAATCGCGAGTACGTCGAGAATAGTTTTATTGTCTTCGGTCTCGGCGAGTCCACCGTGATTCCCGTGTTGAACGCGATTGAAGCGCGCTGGCCCGAAGTACTTACGTTTAGTCTACCCAGTGTTGGATCGGGCGGACGGCCCCATATCGAGCTCGGTGTGAAGGGCGAACCGCGCCAGGCTGCTGCAGCCTTTACCTATCTGCGCGAAGAAGTCCAGAAACTGGGTGGACAGTTTGCTGTGTAACTCTAGGAATTTCCTTTATGTCCCGCCTACGCGCACACGTACCTCCGGTTTATGAGTCAGGCCATCAAGGCATGCGCGTGTCGATCCAAGTGCTTGAGCGCGCGATGCGGTTGCTTGACGCACTGGCCCAGCGGCCGGGGCCGGTCAGTTTGAAAGAGCTCGCGCTTGCCACCGACCTGCACCCTTCCACTGCGCACCGAATCCTCAACGATCTCGTGGTAGGGCGTTTGATCGAGCGCACCGACAATGGCATGTACGGGCTCGGAATGCGTCTGCTCGAACTAGGCCACCTCGTCAAGGCGCGATTAGACGTGCGCGAAGTCGCGCTGGTGCCCATGCGGGAGTTGCACGAAGTCACTGGGCAAACTGTCAACTTGTCGGTTCGCCAAGGCGACGAAATAGTTTATGTCGATCGCACCTATAGCGAACGTTCGGGCATGCAAGTCGTGCGTGCCATCGGAGGACGCGCACCCCTTCACCTCACCTCCACGGGCAAACTGTTCCTCGCGGCCATGGACGATCGACAGGTGCGCGCATACGCCATGCGTACCGGTCTGGTGGGAACGACGCGCAACAGTGTCACCGATCTCATCTTGCTCGAGCGTGAGTTGGGCTTCGTTCGGCGCCACGGGTATGCACGCGACAATGAAGAGCTTGAGTTAGGCGTGCGTTGCATTGGCGCAGGCATCCGAGATGAGTCAGGGCGTCTGGTGGCAGGACTCTCGATTTCCGCACCTGCCAGCCGGCTACGGGAAGAGTGGATTATCGATTTGACTGAGAAGGCCGATACGATTTCACGTGCGCTCGGCTATTCCGACAACGCGTCGGCGTAAAGGCGCGGCACGGGCCGACTGTTGTGCTGCGGCACAAAACCTGAGGGCAGCCCAAGTCATTTGGTGCGGTGCAAAATAAATCTTGACAACTCGCTATTGGAAAGTAGAATATTGTGCAGTGCAGCAAAGATGCTGATTTGCCGTAGAAGTATCTCCTGCTTGCGCGTTACCGCACTATCAATAGGAGAAAATCCATGACCTCGACGCCCACTCAGCTGGTTGCCGCACAAAAGGCATCCATGAACGCCTTTCTTGCAGCGCAACACACCCTCTTCAACGGCTTTGAACAACTGGTCGACCTGAACCTTAAGGTTACGAAAGCTGCACTCGACGAAGCTTCCGAAAAAGTTCAGGAACTCACCAAGGCAGAAGATCCTGCCGAAGGTTTCACCGCATTTGCAGCGGCTGTCCAGCCTAGCCCGGAGAAGCTTGTCGCCTACGGCAAGCATGTGTATGACATCGTCGCAGGCGTGCAAGGCAATCTCGGCAAGCTCACTGAAACGCAAGTGACCGAGACGCAAAGGCAGCTCTCCGAGCTTTTGGAAGAAGTGTCGAAGTATTCGCCTGCAGGGTCGGAGAGCTTGGTTGGTTTGATGAAGTCTTCCCGGACCGGGTTACAGGCAATGTACGACTCGTTTGCTAAAGTGGCTCGCCAGGCGGCTGTAGTTACCGAGTCGAATATCGCGGCAGCGGCTGCAGCGACTTTAGATGCGGCTGAAGAAAACAGCAAAGCTGGCGCAGCCCGGGCGAACCGTCGTCCCACCAACGGCCAGTAAATACAAGCCAACTAAACGAGCCGAAGATAGCGCCCCAGCAGTGCACACATCCGCACACTGTTGGGGCGTAATCGTTTCGTGGGGAGGCGATCGGGCGCGATGCTCCTAGCCCATGCCTTGCACGATGGGGCATCAGGAAGAGGCCCGCGCTCGCTGCTCGCGCAGCATTATGTGGGGCGCACTACTTGGCCAGAGCGCGTACACAGTCGCGCACTAGGCTCGGCCCCCGATAAATCAGTCCGGTGTACAGTTGGACTGCATTTGCACCTGCGGCGATTCTTGCCGCTGCGTCTTGCCCAGTCATAATGCCCCCAACGCCGACGATTGCAAGTTCGGACCCGGCACGTTCCCGCAGTCGTTGGATTGCGCGCAACGACTTATCCCCAACAGGTCTGCCGGACAGCCCTCCGGTCTCGCTGCCATGGCGAAGGTGAGCCACGCCGTCGCGCGCGGTAGTCGTGTTGGTAGCAATGACGCCGTCGATTCCCAATTGCTGGACCACGCTCACAACGGCATCTATCTGGGCGTCATTGAGATCAGGGGCGATTTTCACTGCCAACGGAACGTAGCGGCCATGCTGGTCGCTCAGACGCTCGCGGGCGTCTCGCAACTGACCCAGCAATCCCAGAAGCTCGTTTCCTTCCTGCAGAGCGCGCAAATTTTGGGTATTGGGCGAAGAGATGTTAACCGTGACGTAGTCTGCATGGGGGTACACGGCTTCGATGCCTTGCAGATAGTCATCAGAGGCGCGCTCTATTGGGGTGTCGGCATTCTTGCCGATGTTCAATCCCAAGATGCCCCCGGCCCGACGAAATTGGCTGCGTTTTACATTTTCGATAAAGGTGTCGAGCCCCTGGTTATTGAATCCCATGCGGTTGATGAGGGCCTCGGCGTCGGGCAAGCGGAATATGCGGGGGCGCGGGTTGCCCGGTTGTGGCCGGGGCGTGACGGTGCCCACTTCAATGAAGCCAAATCCCAGCGTCGCTAGGGCATCGATGTAGGCACCGTTCTTATCCAAGCCTGCGGCCAGACCCACCGGGTTCTTCAGACTGAGTCCCATGAGCGTCGTGGGCGCTAATGGGGTCGGACCAAAACATTTGGTCAGCCCAAGTGCATGAGCGCGCTGCAAATTCGTTAGCGTCAGGTCATGAGCTTGCTCTGCATCCAGAGTAAACAGGGCGGTGCGCGCCAGCGGGTAGGCGTTAAATAGAATGGACATTAGCGATACTGGGATTTTCAAATACTAGGGGTACAAGTGCCACGCGTGGTGTGGGGGAGCTTACCTGGCCGATGCTGAAGCTTTAGCCATAAGATGCACGCATTGCGACGGCAAACATGGTGCGGGGCTAACCGTTGGATGACGTCGCCCCGTGAGGTAACTCGCGCCACTGTCCGTCTTGCAAGGCTTCAAGAGGACGGAACATTGCTTTGTAGGCCATTTTTGGGCTTTCTGCTATCCAATAGCCCAAGTAGAGCCAAGGCAAACCAAGCGCGCGGCAATAGGCCACCTGCCACATGATGTTCCAGGTACCCAGGCTGCCCCGGACGTGGGGGTCGTAGAAGGTGTACATCGATGACAGGCCGTCATTCAGCACATCGATAATGGACACCATCCTGAGAACGCCGTCATTGTCCCGGAACTCGATTAATTGCGTGTCCACGCTACTGGCGAGCAGAAATTGCCTGTACTGCTCGCGATTGTCCTCGTCCATCCCGCCACCGGGATGCCGTTGCGTTTGATAGCGCAAATAAAGTGCGTAGTGCTCTTCTGACCAGGTCGGGCGCAGCGCAATGGCATGCAAGTTGGCATGGCGACGCCAGGTTTTCCGCTGGGTTCGATTCGGGGTGAAGCGCTCGACAGGTATCCGCACCGGGACACAAGCTCGACAGCTATCGCAATAAGGGCGATAGGTAAAGCTGCCGCTACGCCGAAAGCCTGCAGATACCAGTGCGGAGTAGGCCTCAGTATCGACCAGATGACTGGGGGTAGCGACCTGCGAGCGTGCCTGCTGCTCGGGAAGGTAACTGCAAGGGTAGGGTGCCGTGGCGTAGAAATGAACGGCGGTGAGGGAAAGTTGGTGCAGACGGCTCATAGCACGACCTATGATAGCAGCGCGTAGGCGAGGTGGTGCGCCAGAAACATGGCCGAACCCGCGGAGAGCACCACCTTGGCAGGGCCGGGTTTCAACACTTCAACTGCGTCGCAGTTTGGAGAGCTTACTGCATTATGCTCTGTTAGGCTGGGATGAGTTCGACGAGTTCACCCGAGAGCAGGAGACGCCCCGATCCCCACGGAGGCGCCTCTTGTGTCACCGCCTGGCGGACATGGGCAACGAAGTCTGCACGTGGAATGTTGCATGCGCCCATACGCATAATATGAGGTGTCTCTTGCTGGCAGTCGATGAGTGTGACGCCATGGCGTCGCAAGAAGGCAACCAGGTAGGCCAAAGCAATTTTCGAGGCGTCAGGGGCGCGCGTAAACATGGATTCACCGAAGAACATTCGGCCCAGAGCCACCCCATATAAGCCACCGATGAGTTTGTTGTCTAGCCAGGTTTCAACCGACTGCACGACGCCCGCCAGGTGCCACTGATAGTAGGCATCTTGCATGTCGGGGAGTATCCAGGTGCCCTGTTGTCCCGGTCGTGGCTCGGCACAGGCCGATAGTACTTGCGCGCACGCCGTGTTCAAGCGTACCTCGATACCGAGTTGTCCCCGCCCAATGCGGGCAAGCTTCTTACGCAAGGTACGGCCCGGGTGAAAGGATTCTGTTTCCAACACGGTACGGGGGTCGGGACTCCACCACAAGATGGGCTGTCCTTCTGAGTACCAAGGGAAAATGCCATTGGAGTAGGCTGCAGCCAGCCGGGGTAGCGAGAGATCACCTCCCACCGCCAGAAGACCGTTGGGATGGTCGAGCGCCCGTTCAACGTGGGGAAACTCGAGCTCTTCGCCTAGGACGGTAAGCAACGCAAACCCCGCTCTATCAAAACACTGACTTAACGCGGTGGCAACGCCAGATAATGAACCCCGAACTGGCCCTTACGACGATCCTCGAAAAAGCGCTGGAGCGTGATAAGCACCGTGCGGAATGCAATCTCGTGCCAGGGAATATCCGCTTCTGGCACCCAGTGGGCCTCAAGCGTTTCCTGGCCCGGGGCCAGCGCTGGATTCGCGACCTGACACAGAAAGAAGACGTGCACCTGATTGTGTTGAGGGACGTCGATCACGCTGAATAAGTCACCCGGTTCGATGTGCAAACCGGCCTCTTCCAAGGTCTCGCGTTGAGCGCCTTCGGCACAGGTTTCCCCGAGCTCCATGAAGCCCGCGGGCAGGGTCCAGAACCCATACCGGGGATGAATGGCGCGTTTGCACAGAAGGACGTTGTCTTGCCAGACGGGGATGGTTCCGACCACCACCAGCGGGTTCTGGTAATGGATCGCACCGCAGTGCTCGCAAAGATCACGTACCCGGTTATCGTCCGGCGGTACGCGGCGGGTAAGCCGGGAACCGCACTGAGAGCAGTAGATCTGCGTACGCGGTGCAGGAAAATACGCGTTGGGGCGAGCGAGCTGTTGCATGCGTTGCATTCTACCCCTAAGCGCGCACACTGCAGCAGGTATTAGAAACAATCTACCCCTCAACGAGCGGGCCACACTCGTAGACGGTGAGACCAAGGAGGTGAACACCGAGCTGGCGCGCGGCGGCCCAGCATGACGGTAATCACGCTGCGTGTCTCCACGCTTAACGCAAACCGTGACACCGCCCGTTAATGAACGCTGCGTCGTCTACGCATAAACGTACTTGCGCTGCAGAGCAGAACACTTGCGACGCATGAGACGTCCAGGGTAAGCGGGAGGAGGCAAGCATGATCTGACTGATTTCAGACGAGAATGTAATTACGAATAATTATCATTCATGATAAACTTTGCCGCGTTTTTTCAGCGCTGGCAATCAAGGTGGAGGGCTTCTCGCGCAGGTCTGCTCTTTGCGGGTATCCTCTTGCAGCCCAGGCATACTTTTCATGGCAATAGAACATCCCTGGACGTCCGGTAGTAACCCGATCGTACGCATCGCGGTAGCGGTAGTAGTGGTGGTCCTGCACCTAGCGGTGGGGGCCGCTTTGATGCGCACGTCGCCGCTGTTGATGGGGCAAGGCGAGCCGCAAATTGTACAGATTCGGTTTGTGGACGGGGAGCATGACGGGGCCGCTGCTGCCGAATCGGTGGTTCACGAAGCTGAGGCAGAGTCTCTACCTGAGCCGGCTTTTCAGCCGGACGCCGAGCCCGAGTCGATTCCAGCGCCGGAGCCTCAGGCGGAATCAGAGCTTGTGCGCGATCCCGAACCGCTGCCGGAGCCGGACTCTCTACCTGAGCCAGAGCCTACACCTGAGCCAGAGCCTGTACCCGAACCAGAGCCCACGCCCGAGCCCAAGCCTGAACCGCAGCCTAAGCCTCAACCTAAACCTAAACCGGAACCGGCTCCTCAGCCAGAGCCGAAACCCAAGCCGAAGCCTCAACCACAGCCGACGCCCGAACGGACGCCAGCGCCAGTGCCAAAGGCGAGGTTGGAGCCTCGGGAGTCTTCTTCGGTGGCAGTCAGCCGCGCGTCGCCATCGGCTCCAGATGCACCGGCGACGCCCGCATCGAGTGGCTTGCCGAGCGCGGGCACACCATCCGCAGGGGCACAACCTGAGCAACCCCGTCTTATTAACGCCGTTGATTATCTGCACGGGCCTCCCACCCCCACCTATCCGCGTACGTCACAGCGTCTGGGCGAGGAGGGGCGAGTCGTCGTGCGTGTCTTGATTAACACCTCGGGACGGGTGGATCGTGCCACTGTGCGGGTGTCGTCGGGCTTTTCGAGACTCGATGATGCAGCTGTGACGGCAGCGCGGAGAGCGCGCTTTCGGCCCTACACGGAAAATGGCGTGGCGCGACCTGCTCTCGCCGACATACCTTTTGATTTCAAGTTGAGATAACCATGCCTGCACCTCTGGATACCATTTCCCGCCTTGTGAGCGCAGCACCCGAATCCATAACCCTCATGTTGGCGCAGGTTGAAGGCGCTGGCCCATCGGGTCCCGCACAGCCAGAGCAGTACAACAGTCTGGCGCCACTCGCCCCGCCCGAAGGTGAGGGAGATGCTGACGTCGCCGCTGCCGCGAAGGCTCAGGAAGGGGGCCGGCCTTCGGTTCCCAACTCGGAGGCCGGCGGGGGACAGACCGGGGAGGGCGCATTGCCAGACGTGATGGGACAAGCCTTAGCACAAAATCAGGCGTCTACCACGCTTACGCAGGCGACCAATGAGCAGCCCGGCCTTTTGCACTTCATCGAGCAAAGTGACCTGGTGGGAAAGTCGTTGTTCGTTGTGCTGATAGTCATGTCGCTCATCAGCTGGTACCTGATCATCCTGAAAACACTTTCCCATATTGGCATGAAGGCGCGGGTGAGCCGCTTTCTGAATCGCTTTTGGCAAGCGCCTTCGCTGGCGGCCGCAGTCAACGAAATTCGTCGGGAAAAAGCCGATAACCCCTTTTCCCGGGTCGCGCTGCAGGCAATTGAGGCGCGCGAACACTACGCCCGGTTCAGTGCAGGTACGCTGGAGGATGGGTCTGAAGGCGATTACCTCACTCGTGCCATCCGGAAGGGTATCGACGAAGAAACAGCGCGCCTGGAAAGTGGCTTGACGATGTTGGCTTCGATCGGGTCGACGGCGCCATTTGTTGGTTTGTTTGGCACGGTGTGGGGGGTGTATCACGCATTAGTATCTATCGGCATGGGGGGCGGCGCCACCATCGACCGTATTGCGGGCCCGGTGGGCGAAGCGCTCATCATGACTGGACTTGGATTGGCCGTGGCGATACCTGCCGTGCTGGGGTTCAATGCTTTCGTGCGGCGCAATCGGGTGCTCTTGGCCCGGCTCGATGCGTTTGCCTACGATTTGTTCACCTTTTTGAGCACTGGACAGCAGATGACGACCAATGGGACGGCTCGTGGTGTGCGGCGTGAGCCGCAAGCCATGGCCGATGGCACGTCGAGTGTTCACTTGCCCTCGTAACGGAGGCGGAAATGGCGTTTGGCAGTTTAAATGGCAATGGGCGCGGTATCAGCACGATGTCCGAGATCAACATGGTGCCGTTGATCGATGTCATGTTGGTGCTGTTGGTGATCTTCATGATCACCGCCCCCATGATGACACATTCTGTCGTCATCGATTTGCCCCAGGTCAGCAGCGAGCAAGTTGAACAAAAGCCCGACAACATTGATGTCGCGATTGATGCTGAGGGTCAGGTGTTTTGGGACGGGGAGCCCATTGCCACGGCGGCCTTGCCCCAATATCTGCAGGATATCGCGAGTTTGCAGCCCCAACCGAATGTACATTTGCGCGCTGATCGCAACACCCGCTATGAGACTATTGCCGAAGTGCTGGGTGCGGCGCGTCGGGCGGGGTTGAAGGGCTTGGGGTTTGTGACTTTGCCGGCTCGGGAAAGCGAAGGAGCAGGCGGTCCAGCGCAGTAAGTAAACACTGAAACGAAACGTAGCGAAGGGTATTCGCTAGCCACACCGCAACGCACTGCGCACCTGCCGCCGTCCTTTGTCACTGCTGTTCGGTGAGTCGACTGGCACGTCGTTGATTCACTGGCGTTTCTGGGGTGTCGGTGGAAGACATGGCAGCCATGGTGACTTCCTGAGTTTTCAGGGTTGAAGACTCAGCCGCGCGTATGCCCGGTAGGGTTGTAAAGCAGATTTCCCGTGCCAAGCGAAGAAACTCGCGAATATAGTCGGCCTCGCTATCTTCAACACGCGTGGCAGCATACAAAGTGCGCCATACACCCTGTCGGCCCAAACGGCAGCTAGCCACCAGGTCCTGGGCTACATATTCGGCCAGGGCCCAGTTAGGCAGGGCGGCCACGCCACGACCGCTGGCCACCAGCTGTACCATCATTGTTGTAAGTTCCGCAGTGCGGGTTGCGGCTGGCTCAACCCCGGCTGGATCCAGAAAGGCAGTGAATATGTCCAACCGCTCGCGCTCGACCGGATAAGTAATTAGCATTTGTTCCGCCAAATCGCTGGGGAGCACGGCTTTGCGCTTGGCAAGCGGGCTCTTGCGCGGCACCGCGAGCACCATTTCATACGAAAAAAGCGGTGTATATTCGACGGCCGCATCATTCGTCGGATCGGAGGTGACGACTAGATCGAGATCGCCCCGCACCAGTGCTGGCAAAGGTGCAAATGAAAAGGCGGCGGAAAGATCCAGAGTGACATCGGGCCAATGCCGGCGGAAAGCATCCAATGCAGGCATGAGCCATTGAAAGCATGAGTGGCACTCGATAGCGATGTGCAGACGCCCGGTCTTGCCGGCGGCAAGACGGCGCAAATCGCGTTCTGTCGTAATGACGCGGGGGAGTATCTCGTCAGCCAGTTGAAGTAGACGCAACCCTGCTGTCGTAAAGCGAAGCGGGCGCGTACGCCGGTTGAGCAGACGCGTGCCCAATCGTTCCTCGAAGTCGCGAAGCTGATGCGACAGCGCGGACTGCGTGACATGCAGCTGTTCTGCCGCTTCTACCAACGAGCCAGTCTCGCGTATCGCAATCAGTGTCTTAAGATGCCGCAGCTCTATCATGAGTAAGGTTCATACTATATATGTTGAACTTGATTTTGACTCAAGAAGGCATTGTCTCATAATCCCTCGCATTCCGAGTCGCGGATTCTCCGTGACCCCGATTCAAGTGCGAGGTTTGCAGTGATACAAGTACATAATTTGGGTTTCCCCCGCATCGGAGCCCAGCGCGAGCTCAAGCACGCGCTGGAGGCTTATTGGGCGGGGCGCATCGATCGCAACGAACTGGAAGCGTGCGGTGCACGCTTGCGCGCACAACATTGGCAGGCGCAAGCTGGATGCGGTTTGGCGTCCGTGCCAGTCGGCGATTTTGCCTGGTACGACCACATTCTCGAATGGACGACCTTGTTGGGCGCCGTGCCTGAACGGTTCGGGGGGCAGAGTGAAGTTCAGGTGGATTTGGACACGCTGTTTCGTATGGCGCGGGGGCGCGCTCCTACCGGTGCCCCTGCGACCGCGTGCGAGATGACTAAGTGGTTTGATACCAATTACCACTACATTGTCCCCGAGCTCGAGCCGAGGCAAACGTTCCGCATTGCCCGTACCTACTTGTTCGACCAGGTCGCAGAAGCGCTGTCCCTAGGCCTGATTCCACGACCCGTCATTCCGGGTCCTTTGACCTGGCTCTGGCTGGGCAAGGGCGACGCGTATCCCCAAGGGGCGGCAGACGAGGGCAAGCTGACGCTTTTGGATGCACTGTTGCCAGTGTATGCCGATGTTCTGGAGCGGCTAGCCGCGCAAGGAGTCGACTGGGTTCAAATCGACGAGCCGATTCTCGTGCTCGATCTTCCTCTGGCTTGGCGCCAGAGTTTCGAGCGCGCCTACGCCTACCTGCGTGAATCTTCGAGTTCAGTACGCGTACTGTTGGCCACGTACTTCGGGGCGCTCGATGAAAACCTTGAGCTTGCGGCGCGATTGCCGGTCGATGGGTTGCATGTGGATCTCGTGCGCGCACCCGAGCAATTGTCCGCGGTGATTGATTCAATAGGCGCGCACAAGCGACTGTCTGCGGGGGTAGTAGATGGCCGAAACGTCTGGCGTACGAACCTTGACGCGGTCTTCAACCAGCTGGAGCCGGTTGCGCAGCGTTTGGGGTCGCAGCTTTGGTTAGCGCCGTCTTGCTCCTTGTTGCATGTGCCCATCGATCTCGAGCTGGAGACGGATCTCGACCCGGATCTCCGCGGCTGGTTGGCATTTGCCCGCCAGAAGTTGCAGGAGCTGAAAATGTTGGCCGACGTCTTGGGCGGTGCCACCAAACCGGCTGGATGGGAGATCAACCAGGCGGCACTCGCGTCTCGTCGTGCTTCATGCCGCGTTCATCGTCGGCAAGTGCAGGAACGCTTGGCTGGTGTTTCCCAAATTTCGCTCGAGCGGCCTCCCTTCTCGGAAAGGGTTGTACAGCAACGGCAGCAGTTGCGCCTGCCGTTGCTGCCCACAACGACGATAGGTTCGTTTCCTCAAACGCCGGAGATTCGCGCACTGCGTCGCGCCTGGAAGCAAGGGGACGTCACCGATACCGCCTACGGCAAAGCCATGCGCGCTGAAATCGCAAACTGCATAAGATTTCAGGAAGAACTTGGATTGGATGTGCTGGTACATGGCGAGGCTGAGCGTAACGACATGGTTGAA
>CAZMVM010000017.1:0-16867 GCA_964569785.1 uncultured Pigmentiphaga sp.
CCATTGCAAACAATATTGACATTGTTATCGGCGGCCCATTTTGCACCATCGGGATGGCCCACGCCGTACCACACAGGCGGAGTAGGCTGTTGCACACACTCCATGACCACAGGTACGTCGTTGAACTGAAAGTGCTTGCCCTGGAAATGAACCCGCTTTTCTTTGAGGCCTTGCATAATTACTTGATAGGCCTCGTGGTAAATGCTCTGCGCTTGGCTCGGATCCACGCCGTAATACGCGACTTCGTAGGGAGAAACCCCGCGCCCGAAGCCCATTTCCAACCGACCGTCGCTTAACTGATCGAGCATGCAGATTTCTTCGAGGACTCGCAGCGGGTGATGCACGCTCAGTGTGTATACCAGGGGCCCGAACCTGAGCTGTCGTGTGCGCTGGGCGACCGCCGCAAGGAAGACGCTGGGAGAGGGCGCCATGCCCAAGGGGGTCGAGTGATGTTCGGCCAGGTGATAGGCGTAAAAGCCCTGAGCATCATAGGCTTCAATCAGCTTAAGCCTGCTTTGATACTGTTCGCCTATCGAAGCCGCGCCCCGATCCATATGATCGAACACCCCAAACTTTAATTGCATAGACATTTGCCTTCCTTTTTCCACGAGCGGAATGCGCGTGAGAGTTGACCAGGAATCAGGCGTGGCAGGGGCCGTGCGACGGCCTGATAGACGGTTCGACCCCCTGCATGACTGACGGCCTGCCGCTGGGTGCGCTGTTGGTTCACTCGGACTGTCTTGAATATTCAACAGTATTGAATTATTTGATAGTATGAAATAGAGTAGTGGATGAATGCGAAATCGGTCAAGGTTTCAGTTGCACTTCACTCCAGCTTTTCAACGGCGTACTCACCGGCGTCTTTCGTGCCGCTCATGCTTGTACCGGTGCGGCGTCGTCCGGTGCCGCTCTAACTCCCACTATAGGGGTTGGTCTAATTAACACGAGAGCCTTGCTGCACAAGCTTCGGGTCAACGAACACTGCCAATTCAATCGCTTCTACCATGTCCCAAAACACTCGCAGCTCTCCTCTGGCCAAAGCTGGCTCTGAAAGCGCCAGCCCGCGTGGGATTCGTTCGATTGAAACGGGCTATCGCATCCTTACCGCCATTCAGCAGGGGCCACATGCCGTATCCTTGAAGGATATTGCTGCACGCGCCGGCGTCACGGCCAGCGCCGCTCACAATTACCTCACCAGCTTGGTGCGCACGGGCATGGTGCAAACTAACGGGCGTGGCCAGTACTGCCTGGGGCCGAGCATTGCAGCGCTGGGAATGACAGCGCTGCGTCACGTGGATCACTTCGACTTCGTGCGCAGCAAGGGCATTGCGCTCAGTGAATCGACTGGTCTGGGCGTGGCAATATTGACCTGGACAGAGCAGGGGCCAGTAATTCTCTTCAACAAGGCCGATGTTCGTCAGCAAATCTTCGACTTACGCAACGGGCCAGTGCGCATGTTGCGCACGGCCGGAGGGCATGCCTTTGTGGCCTACCTGCCGCGGGCTCTGACGCGACCGGTAGCGATCCGAGAAACTGCAACAGACGGAGCCGAGCAAGGGCGTGTCGATGACATGCTCGACAATATCGCCGATAAAGTCAGACAACAGGGCTTCGCGTTTATCGAGCTCGAGGCGCTGCCGGGATATATGGCCGCCAGCGCCCCTGTCTGGGATGCCAACGGCGAAATCGCTTATGCGTTAACCATTACCGCTCCGGGCAACTTGTTTGATCGGCGGCCTGATGGCGCTCACCTTTCCCAGTTAGTTAACACGGCGCGCGAGCTGTCCATGCAGCTGGGCGCCCCCTCCCATCTCTGGGCACCCGCTTGAAAGCCTATCCACCACAAGGAGACATTCCATGATCACCCGCCTACTTGTCGCGGTTTGCACTTCCGTTTTGTTGGCAACGGCCGCCAGTCCAGTGTTGGCGGCCGACGATTGGCCCAACAAAACGGTGCGCTTCATTCTTCCCAGTCCTCCCGCAAGCAGCCCCGACCGCATCACTCGTCTACTTGCCGATCGGCTAAGCAAGCGCTGGGGGCAGCCGGTTGTTGTCGAGAACCGCCCCGGCGGCACAACCCGAATCGGCACCGACGCGGTGGCAAAGGCGGAGCCCGACGGCTACACATTGCTGTCCACCTTTGGCACTCACTCCACCGTCAAGCTGTTGTACCCCGACACGCCATACGACCCCATCGAGGACTTCGTACCCATTGTGCAATACGCGGCGCCCGAGGTTATTTTTGTGGTTTCTGCGGACTCACCCTATAAGAACTTCCAAGAGCTTGTGGATAGCGTAAAGAAAGAGAACCGGGCTTTGGAGTATGCTCATTTCGGCAACGGCTCAAGCTTTCACTTCTACGGGTTAGTGATGGGCAAAGACAGTGGTATGGAAGTGTTACCCGTGCCCTACAAAGGCGAAGCCTTGCAAATGACTGATCTATTGGGTGGACACGTAGAATCCAGCTTCAACTCGGTTGGCACTGCACTACCGCATCTCAAAGACGGAAAAATCCGTGCCTTGGCCATTCTCGGCAAGGAGCGCTCGAAGATCCTTCCCGATGTGCCAACATTCCCCGAACTGGGTCTCTCCCGTCTCGACTCGGCAAGCTGGTTTGGCTTTCTTGCTCCGGCCGGAACGCCTGACGAAATCGTACAAAAAATCGCGGCCGACGTGCGCGATATACTTGCTACCCCCGAAGTAGCGCAAATACTTCGTGACCAAGGAATTGAGCCAGGAACGGCCGGCCCGGAGGAGTTCAAGGAAACGATGAATGCCGAAGTCGAGCGCGGCAAGCGCTGGATCGAGGAGTTTAACGTGAGTGTTCAGTAACGTAGGCAGGGAAGGAAGCCCATGGGCGGTTGCACAGTAACACTTGCACATCACCTGTGCTGCCAGTATGGCTTGGTATGTCGCACGTAGACCACGCGCAGGCGACCGATTCTTTGTAACCGCCCATTCGGGCCTTCTTTGGTGTCCTCAAGATGGCAGGGTCGGCAACGTAACAGCGTTGTCATGTTACTTTTGTGACGGCGTTAGCCACTGTTTTAGACGGGAGTCCAACAACTCCACGATAGGTCGCCTAAGTGGGAGCGAAGACTCCATTCGCGAAGTCGCGTCAACGACCGTGCATCGGGTCGATAGTTGTCGATGGTTGAATAAATATTCAACATTGATTAACTAAAAGTCTCAGCCTATTCTCTAGCTCAACAACGAGGGAGGAGGGCTTGAGAAATGCAAGCGTACGAGCTAACCGCTACGCAGGCGGCTGAGCTAATTGCTGCTAAAGAATTATCATGCGAAGAGTTGGCCCGATCTTGTCTGGCTCGTATCGAAGAGCGCGAGCCTGTACTTAGGGCGTGGTCTTACATTGATCCGGATCTCGTACTGCGCAATGCGCGAGAGCTAGATAAGCTGCCCCACAAAGGGCAGATGCATGGCCTCACGTGGGGGGTGAAGGACGTCTTCAATACGTTTGATATGCCCACCGCCTATAACTCTCCCATGTACGTTGGGCATTGGATGGCCAAAGATGCCGCGTGCGTCGCTATCGCGCGTTCTCACGGAGGGCTTATCCTGGGAAAAAACGAAACCGCGGAATTCGCCGCCGGAGGCCGACGCGCCTTAACGTGTAACGCTTATCATCCCCATCACACGCCAGGTGCCTCTTCGTCGGGCTCCGCGGCCGCGGTGGGCGACAAAATGGTGCAGCTCGCCTTTGCCACGCAAACGGGTGGTTCCCTAATACGGCCTGCCGCCTACAACGGTATTTACGGCTTCAAGCCCACGCACGGAGTGGTCAGCAACGAAGGCGCCAAAATGTATGCGCCGTCGCTTGATACCGTGGGATGGTATGGTCGATCGGTCGATGATCTTCTATTAGTCGCCAGGGTATTTAAATTAAATGCAGATGAGCCTCTTAGAAGGGTGCGACTAAATGACTTGCGTGTAGGAGTCTGCCGTGGACCTAACTGGCGTTTTATTGAGCCGGAAGGCGAGGCGGCATTGCTAACCGCGGCCAAGCGATTAGAGGAAGCGGGCGCCACCGTTCAAGATTTCGATTTGCCTGCAATGTTCGACGACATTAACGAATTGCACCGCACCTTGATGCGCGGGGAAGGGCGCATTACCTTTCTCGACGAATATGCACAGCACTTTGCAATGTTGCACGACGAGTTGCGCACCCTGGTGGAGGGCGACCCTTTTATTAGCACCCAACAACTTATGTCAGCACGCGATGCCCTTGCTCAGAGCCGGATCACGTTCGATCGGTTGTTAAGCGCTTCGTTTGACGTGGTGATTACACCGCCCGCGCCAGGGGAAGCACCGCTACTGACGGAATCTGAAGGTTCGATGGTTTTCAATGCTATGTGGACGGCATTGCACGTGCCCTGCATAGCAATACCCGTAGGTGTGAGCAGTAAGGGTTTGCCGCTGGGAGTGCAACTTGTGGGCTGTCGGGGCACAGACATGCAACTGCTAGACATTGCGAGCATTTGTGCCCCCTTGCTCGACTTGCAAGAAACCGTCACACCAGCTGCTTAGCGTGGTCCATGTGGTTAACCTGGAGGGATTCGGCATGTATAAATACAAACGATTAGTTCCCGAAATTGCTCTCTGCGTTATTACCTTTGTTGGTGTGTTGCTGTTCAGTGGCCAGGTGTTCGCGGAGGAGTCTTATCCGAGCAGGACCGTTCGAATTATTGACGCATTTCCCCCAGGTGGCAGTACCGACGTTCTAGGCCGCGTGCTGGCGCAGGAAATGTCAGAAACTTTTGGACAACCTTTCGTTGTGGAGAATCGCCCTGGAGCGGCCGGCAATATTGGTACCGATCATGTCGCAAAATCAAAGCCGGATGGCTACACTTTGGGCATTGCGCCTAACCAGACGGTAGCGGTGAACCCCATGCTGTACCAGAAGCTGCCCTTTAACGCTGCTGAAGACTTAACGGGAGTCAGCATGCTGGCACGTGTGCCCATGGTGTTGATTGTAAATGCCGAATCGAAGATCAACTCGATCGAGGATGTTATCGCTGCTGCAAAAGCCAATCCCGATACCTTAAGCTTTGCATCCGCTGGCGCGGGCAGCCCTCAGCATATGTCAGCAGCGATATTCCAATCGCTGACCGACACCACCATGATGCATGTTCCGTATAAAGGCTCAGCGCCGGCACTGGTGGATGTCTTATCGGGTACGGTCGACATCATGTTTTGCCCGATAAACTCTGCCTTGCCCTTCATTCGGGAAGGCCGGCTAAAGGCATTGGGCGTTACCAGTACCAAACGCTTGGCCGATTTGCCCGAAGTGCCTTCGATTGCAGAGAAAGTGCCCGGTTTTGAAAGCGATATCTGGATCGGTTTGGTCGCACCCGCGAAAACGCCGGCCTCTACCATCGAGAAATTGAACGCTGAGGTTCGGCGGGTGTTGGCACGGCCAGACATTCAGCAGAAATTGGCTCAACAAGGCATCGAAGCAGAATCGAGCAGCATTGAAGCATTCAATCAGTTGATGACGTCAGATCGAAAGCGTTGGAGCGATGTCATCCGGCGGGCCAATATTAAAGTGGACTAATCGCGCAAGGCGTTGAGGAAGCAGGGATGCTGGCACGATAAAGAAAATTAAAAGGACGCTACCCACTTTACTTCGCGCTAAGAGTCAACCTGTTAGAACCCCGCCAGCTCAGTGACTTGGCGGGGTTCAACGTTTGAGGGGTTGACTGCGCGCGGGTATTAAGCGATGGAGGTGCTGGCGCTTATGGGACGCACGACTTGGCACCGTGCCGACGGCTGAAATACGCGGGTTATTACACCAGGCACAGAGTTTGCAATCGAGTCTCCTCTCAAAATACTGTATATTTATACAGTACTAGTGGTTTCTCTCACGGGGTTTCTTGCAGCCTTTGCCGGGCTTGCCCCCGCTTTTCTTTTCCGCCTCGCAACACCCATGGTCAGCACTTCTTCCGTTTCATCGTCTGCATCCTTGCCGCATCCTGCCGTCTGGCGGGCGTCGCAAGTTGCCCTGGGGCAGGGCCGCAGCATCGATACCGGTTTTGCCGGATTGTCGGCCGAGTTGCCGGGCCGGGGCTGGCCGTGTGGCGAGTTGGTCGAGCTCATGCCTGCCTGTTCGGGCATCGGCGAGCTTCGTTTGTTACAGCCTGCGTTGGCGTCTTTGCCGCATCCGGGTTGTGTGGCCCTGGTGCAGCCTCCGCATACGCCGCAAATTTCAGGTTGGGCGTCCTGGCATTTGGATGTGAACCAGTTGTTGTGGGTGCGTCCGCAAACCCCCACCGATGCTTTATGGGCTACCGATCAGCTACTTAAAAGCGGCGCTTGCGCGGCGGTGCTCAGCTGGTTGCCACGGGTGCAGCCCAATGCTTTGCGGCGTTTGCATGCGGCGGCTCAGGGGCGCGACGTGTTATTCGTGGCTTTTCGGGGGTGGGCAGCGGCCCAGGTGCCGTCGCCGGCCCCGTTGCGTTTAGGGTTGCAGCCCGTTGCCGAAGGGCTGCATGTGTATTTCCTCAAGCGACGCGGTCCCGCGCGCGATGAGCCCCTACATGTGCCCGTACACCGAATAACGCCGCGGCCGGTCGTGCAGCCCGATGCCTTGCCCCAGCAGCCGGCGCTTTTCCCGGTGTCTGCTTCTTATGCTCTGGATAGCCGTACATCTTCATCGTCTGAGCCTCGACGTGTTGCTACCTTCCTCGGCTGAGGCTTGGCGTGTGGCGGTTGCGGTTATGCAGCAAGACCGCGTCGTCATGGCCACGCCTCAGGCGCAACATCTAGGTGTGCGGCGCGGCATGAAGCGTAGTAGTGCCGCTGCCGTGGCGCCCCAGGTCGTTCTTGTCGAGCGCGATCCGGCACGCGAGCAATCCGAATTGCAAGCGGCCGCTCTTGCCTTGCTGCAATACACCCCCGAGGTGGCTCATTGTGAAGACGACGTCATTTTGCTCAAAGTGGACGCCAGCTTAAGGGTGTTCAAAGGCCCGCGCGCTTTATGTCGGCGAGTACGCCACACCCTGTCTGCGCTCGGGCTACAGGCACGGTTGGGCATGGCACCCAGCGCGGGAGGCGCTTGGCTGTTAGCGCGTCGCTCAGGGCGAAATCGTCGGCGCCGTGTGCTGCGGCTGTCTTCGTTACAGCGCCAACTCAATCAGTTGCCTTGTTTATTATTGCCCGCAGCTCGCGGGTATCGCGACTGGTTGCAAGATATTGGCTGCCGTACCCTAGGCGGGCTGGAAAGATTACCGCGTGCCGAATTGCAGCGGCGTACCAGCCCACAGCTGATCACCGCACTCGACCAGGCTTACGGACGTGCCACCGAACTCTTCCAGTGGGTGCAGCCGCCTCCGGTTTTTGAGCAGCGGATCGAGTTGCTCGAACGCATCGAGCACGCGGCGGCGGCGCTGTTCGGGGCGCGCCGTTTGGTGGAACAACTATGTGGCTGGTTAAGCGCGCGTCATCTGGCAGCCAGCCAGGTGCAGTTGGCGCTAGAGCACGAGCGGGGTCGCCACGCCCGGCCTCCCAGCGTGTTGCCCATACGTCTGGCGCAACCCACCTGGGAAGCCGCACATTTAATGCGCTTGTTAAGCGAGAAGCTGCCCCGCTTAGAGCTGCCCGCTCCCGTCATTGCCCTGCGGCTGTCGGCCCCTCATGTGGTGCCCGCCGACGCGTCCAATATTCCCCTGTTTGCCGACGAGGTTAGCCAACGAGGAGATCAGCAGCGTTTGCTCGAGTTGTTAGCCGCGCGCTTAGGGGCCGAGCATGTTTTGCGTCCTGCCCCCAAAGCGGATTATCGCCCCGAAGTGGCCAACCAGTGGGTGTCGGCTTTACTCGCCCAATCTGCCCGGGAAGGGCGTGCTTCGGCAGGGGGCTCCACCCGGGTGGCGCAGCCCAATGGGTTGGGTCTGTCCTCGTCAGCCAAAGCCGCTCGGCAACCTGAGGGGGCAAGATCCTTATCGGCTAAAGCGTCGACGAAGCCTGCTGGCCGGGCAGCGTCTGCTTCGGCCCAGGCTTTCGTGCCGCCGAATGTTCGGCTCGGTGTGTCACATCCTTTCTGGCTGCTCGATCACCCGGTGCCCTTATCCGTACACGAAGGGCGGCCAGTGTATGGGTCGGTGTTGCGCTTGATACGGGGGCCCGAGCGCATCGAAGTAGGTTGGTGGGATGGGCCATTGATAGCACGCGATTATTTCGTGGCAGAAGACAATCGCGCGGTGCGTTATTGGGTATTTCGCCAGCGCGATGTTGCCGATGCTGGCTGGTATTTGCATGGGCTGTTTGCCTAAGCGAGGTGTACCATGGCTGCCCGTGGCTTTCGTTCCTCTACCGTTTCTGCCGTCGGCTTGCCCGCTTACGCCGAGCTGCAATGCCGCAGCAATTTTTCTTTTTTGCAAGCCGCTTCGCATCCGGAAGAACTGGTGCAACGTGCCGCCAAGCTGGGGTATAGCGCCTTGGCCTTAACCGATGAATGCTCGCTTGCCGGCGTGGTGCGTGCCCACACCGAAGCCAAACAATTAGGGTTAAAGCTGATTATTGGTAGCAGCTTTCAGCTGGTTAACGATCAAGGCCAACCCGATCTCGATCTGGTGGTTCTGTGTTGCGACCGTCAAGGTTATGGGAATGTGGCTGAGCTCATTACCCTGGCACGTTCGCGCGAAAGCAAGGGACATTACCGTATCCAGCGGGAGGATTTTGTCCAGCCGCCCTCCCAGATCTCGCATTTGGCAGGTATGCCACATTGTGTGATCATTCTAGCTTTGAATGCACACCTGGAGTTTGATCAGGCCGAGCAGCAAGTGGCCTGGGCGAAAGCCGTTTTCCAAGACCGGCTTTGGCTGGCGCTTACATTGTTGCATCATCCTCGAGACGACGCCCATCGTCGTTTAGTAGAGACGCTAGCCGTTCGTTATCAGATACCTATCGTGGCCACGGGTGATGTGCGCATGCACGTACGCTCGCGCAAGCCCGTGCTGGATGTATTAACTGCCATTCGCTTAGGCAAGCCGGTTAGCGAATGTGGCTTCCAACTTACCGCCAACGCCGAACAGCATTTGCGCTCACGTTTGCGTCTGGCCATGCTGTATCCACCCGAGGCACTGGCACAAACCATGGCTATTGCCGAGCAATGTCAGTTTTCTCTGGATGAAATTCGTTACGAGTATCCAGAAGAAATTGTGCCACCCGGCGAAACCCCAACCAGCTATCTGCGTCAGCAAACCTATCTGGGCGCCCAACGTCGTTTTCCCCAAGGAATTCCCGACGATCTCAAGGAAACGCTGGAAAAGGAGCTCGCGCTGATTGCCGAGATGAAATACGAACCGTATTTTCTTACGGTGTATGACATCGTTGAGTTTGCCCGTCGCAAAGGCATTCTGTGCCAGGGCCGCGGATCGGCCGCCAATTCAGTGGTTTGCTATTGCCTGGGCATTACGGCAGCTGATCCCCGTCAAACGGTACCTTTGTTCGAGCGTTTCATTAGCCGCGAACGCAACGAGCCTCCTGATATCGACGTCGATTTCGAACACCAGCGGCGTGAAGAAGTTATTCAATACATTTACCGCAAATACGGTCGGCATCGTGCAGCACTAACGGCGGTGGTCATTACCTATCGTTCACGCAGTGTTTTGCGCGACACCGGCAAGGCACTGGGTGTGGATGCCGCAATCATTGAGGCCGTAGCCAAGTCGCAGCAGTGGTGGGATGGCCGGTCCGGCTTGCTGCGGCGGTTTGAAGAGTGTGGGCTTGATCCAGACTCGCCCATTTCCCTTCGTTGGGCGTCTTTGGCCGAGCGTATCTTGGGCTTTCCCCGACATTTATCCCAGCACCCGGGTGGATTTGTTATTGCCCGCGACAGTTTGCGGCGTTTAGTGCCGATAGAAAATGCCGCGATGCCGGATCGCAGCGTCGTCCAATGGGACAAAGATGATCTGGATGCCATGGGGTTGCTCAAGGTGGATATCCTGGGCTTGGGCATGCTCACCGTACTGAGACGTACCCTCGATACCGTGTCGTTGCAGCGGGGTAAACCGCTTGGCCTGTACCAGATTCCTGCCGATTGCCCGGAAACCTATGCCATGATTCGTAGAGCCGACACCATTGGCACCTTTCAGATCGAATCGCGTGCTCAAATGAGCATGTTGCCCCGTCTGCGTCCGAGCTGTTACTACGATTTGGTGGTACAAGTAGCCATTGTGCGTCCAGGCCCTATTCAAGGGGGGATGGTGCATCCCTATCTGCGACGGCGGCAAGGTCTGGAAAAGCCCGATTGTCCGCCCAAGCTCGATAAAGCCTTGGGCCGTACCTTGGGTGTTCCGATCTTTCAGGAGCAAGTCATGCAAGTGGCCATGATTGCGGCAGGTTTGTCGCCGGGTCGGGCCGACAGCTTGCGTCGTGCCATGGCAGCCTGGCGCCGCAAAGGGGGGATCGACAAGTTTCGGGACGAGCTTATAGAAGGCATGCTGAAAAATGGGTACGACTTGTCGTTCGCAGAAGCCATTTATCGGCAAATGGAAGGTTTCGGCGAATACGGCTTTCCCGAATCCCACGCTGCCAGTTTTGCATTATTAGCCTATGCCAGTGCTTGGCTGAAATGTCACTACCCGCAGGCCTTTCTTGCTGCCTTGTTAAATAGCCAGCCCATGGGGTTTTACCGCCCAGCGCAACTGGTACAAGATGCAGTGCGTCATGGGGTCACCGTCTTGCCGGTGGACGTGTGCGCCAGCCACTGGGAGGCAACGTTGGAGCCCTTGCAGGCCGTGCAACATGACGGTCTGTTGACAACCGAGAGCAGCACAACACCCTCATCTTCCAACGACCCCAAACAGTTAAAGGTTTTTGGCGTCCGGCTAGGTCTGAATCAAGTCAAGGGGTTATCGAAAGCCGCCAGCTTGCGCATCGAAGCCGAACGTGCTCGGCGGCCCTTTGCCAACCTCGACGATCTGGCCTGGCGCGCTCAGCTGGATCGCTCTGATCTACAGGCTTTGGCGGCAGCAGACGCCCTGCGCAGCTTGGTCGGACACCGGCGGCAAGCCGCGTGGGCAGCCGCAGTTGCCAGCCCGCAAGGCGACTTGTTGCAAGAGGCTCCCGTACAAGAAGCTCTACCTCGACTGGCTGCTCCCAGCGAAGCACAGCAAATCGTCAGCGACTATCACGCACTGGGATTGGCGCTCAACCGTCATCCGTTGTCTTTGCTGCGAGCCGAGCTCGCCCAGCGACGCTTCATGACGGCTGAAGCCTTGCGTGATCTGCCCAATGGTCGCCTGGCGCGCGCCTGCGGCATTGTCATTGGCCGACAACGGCCAGGCACTGCGAAGGGCACGGTGTTCGTTACCCTGGAAGATGAAACAGGGTCGGTTAACGTTATTGTTTGGCCTGCCTTGGTCGAACAGCAACGCCGCGAACTACTGGGGGCGCAATTGTTGGGGGTTTATGGTGAGTGGCAAGCCAGCGAAAACGTCTATCACCTGGTGGCTCGTCGCCTGGTCGACTTGTCTTTTTTACTGGGCAGGCTGGTGACACGGAGTCGGGATTTTCATTAAGCGGCGCGTTTTCGAACCGCTATGGCGAACCATCGAACACACACCGACCGAGGACGAAGGCCAGTTGGCTCCGAAAAGTTTTGATGCCCGGCATGAGCGATTCTCTTCGGTTGCTGAGAGAGATATAAATTAGAAAAACCTTGCCGTTCAGAGAAATTAATTCCATTTTAAGCATCTGCCCATCCTCCTCTCGATCTATCTCTATAATTTGGGCTGGCTTTCTGGGGTGCGCTGCCTAGAAAATGGGCAGTGAACGGGTGCATAAGAATCAGGCAGAGATACTTCTATGAGAAAAGCGGTTGCGGTAATTGCAGGCGTCGTCGTGCTGGTGGGCGCGGGCTGGACGGCTGCTTCGTGGTACACGGGCAAGCAGGTTCAGCAGGAGGTCGAGCAATATGTGCAGACGCTTAACAGCCGGCCCGGCGTTGGCTCCGTTGCGATAGAAAACTATCAACGCGGCATCTTTTCATCGTCGGCCCGTTACCGGTTTACGGTTGGCCCCGTTTCCTTGCCACTCGATGTAGTAAGGCCCGGTGAAGAAGTCGTGTTCGATGGCAAAATTCACCACGGCCCGTGGCCCTGGAGCCGCGTTCGCACCGGAGCACTTAAACCCGTGTTGGCTGCTACGCACACCAAGCTTGAAGAGACGCCGCCCGTCAGCATCTGGTTTGATGCCGCCGGAGGAAGCACGCCGTTCGAAGAACAGTCGGTTTTTCATTACGATGGCAGCGTCGATTTCACCGCCCGCTTTGCACAGCTCTTATTGGAAAGCCCAGACTTTCTGTTGAAGTCGGATGGCGGATCGGTGCAGGGGCATGCGACCGACGAAGGGCGTGCACTGCAAATCGATGGCTCATTTGGGGAAGTCCGCCTTCACGCTGGAGTCTCTCCCGATTTTGAGGAGGGACCTTTCGAGCTTTATTTGAAGGGCATTTCCTTGTCTGCCCAAAGTGGGCAGGGACGCTTCGGCTTGTATCCTGGAACGGCACAGGTGGGTATCGACGAGATTCATGTCAATACTCAAGACGAAGCCGGCCAGCCCGTTGAAGTGGTGCTGGAGAACTACAGAATTACCGGTGCGCTCATGGAAGACGACACTCATGTTCATGGTAGCGTCAAGTACGAAGTGGGGCAGATTGTGGCGGAGGAGGTGCCGTTAGGCAGTCTGGCGCTAGACCTCAAGGTGAACCGGCTGGACGGCAAGGTCGTGCAAGACATATTGCAACGCTATCAGGCGGCATTACCCCAAATTCTCGAGCAAGAGCAACAGGCGCAGCAGGCGAACGATATACCCCCGGCGCTAGCGGCGTGGTTGGCCGAAAGCGTGCAAGCGCTGTTACCAGGTGAGCCGGTACTCAGCATTGACGAGTTTCGCTGGACGCTGAATGACGCAGTGTCGCGCCTGCGGGTGAATATCGCTTTGCAAGCACCGACACGCAACACCCAGCCACCTTTGATGGCAAGTATTAAACAACTGACTGCCGAGCTTGTATTGTCGCGCGACATGGTTGTCGAACTCATGACCCGGCTTGAGCAGCTATCGGGTGAAGCACCCACCAGCTCTTTAGAGCAGGCACGCGCGTCGGCACAGCTTAGCTTTGCATTCTTGCAGCAGCTTGCCCTCTCTTCGGGTTATGCAACCGTGGAAGAAGGTAACCTGGTGGCACGATTGCAGTACAACGAGGAAGGTGCCACGCTAAATGGTCAGGACATTCCTCTTGAAGAGTTGCTAGAACTTGTGCCAAGTGAATAGGCCTATCCTGCAGTAATGGGCGAGGCGCTGGTGAGGCGAGGCATGCCCGGCCTGAAGCTAGCGCACGCTGCAACCCCCCAGCGCAGCTTCGCTGAGCGCCGATACTAAAGGTCAAGACCAAAAAGATCGGCCGTCCGCGTTTTCTTTCCCCTCATTCCTCATTCCTCATTCACCCGCACCCCCACCCGCACCCCCACCGGCACCGAAACCTTCGCCTACGCCTCATCGTGTCCGAAGGCAGTTCGCGCTCGTCAGCGTCCCGTCGTTAGTGCCCACGGTTCTTGCTGTGGATGGTGTGTTGTAGTCGAACACCGACGACGGGCTGTAGCTGGGAATTTTCGAATCCTATCGACGAGGGCCGGTGCGGGCTTCCTACCTTTGCTCAAAATTTCTATTGATAAATTACTCTGACAGGAATAGCATTAACGTAAAAGTAATTTGTAATGAAAATGTCACTGCTCATCGAAGCATGAGGAAGGGTGAAAGTGCCATTTACCACGGAGACATTTCGCCAGGCGATGGGCACCTTTGCGACAGGTGTCACGGTTCTCACGGCCAAGGATGATGTCCGCGGATGCTATGGCATGACTGCCAACGCATTCATGTCTGTATCGCTCGACCCACCGCTCGTGCTGGTGTCGGTGAGTCGTCGTGCGCGTCTCAACGACTACGTAGGGGTAGGCGATCGCTTTGGAATCAACGTTTTGACGGCAGATCAGGAAGTATTGGGCCGGCATTTCGGAGGATGGCCTGAGGCGATCACCCCTGCCATTGGGTGGATGGATGATGTGCCGGTGCTCGAGGAGTCTGCGGCGCATTACATCGTCCGAGTGGAGGAGATTTTTCCGGCGGGGGATCATCGGCTTTTTCTTGCCGAAGTCGAGAATTTGCAATTTCGCCCACACGAGCCTCTTCTGTTTCACCAGGGCAAATTCAAACGCTTTCAATAGTTCAAGACAAGACCATAACGTCATCTACGACACGCACCGGAGTTAACGAATGCCAAGTCGCACCTATCGCCCGACCCCCTGGAATGTAGAGCAGGGAGAGGCTGTACGGGCACGCGTGAGCGAGCTGAAGCCTTTATTTCAAGAGTATGCAGAGAAGAACGAGCACGAGGGCAGATTAGACGAAAACGTCATTTCAGCGCTTAACGATGCTAATTTGTTTGCCCTTTTCGCGCCCACCGAGGTCGGCGGCCTCGATTTGCGGCCTAGCCACGCGATTGAGGTCGTGGAAGCGGTTGCCTATGCTGATGCATCCACTGCATGGGTGCTGTTCGCTACCGGTTTGGCGGTGGGGGCAGCGGGTGCCTATCTGAACGACAGCGCGGTGGGCCAGATTTTCCGCGACGAAGTTCCTGTTATTGGGGGCCAGGGCATTCCTAATGGCAAGGCTGTTGCCGTCCCGGGGGGGTACCGCCTAAGCGGGCACTGGAACTACGGTAGCGGAACGCTGCATTCTGCATATATTCATACCGGCGCCATCGTGTACGAGGGGCATGGGCCGCGCTTAGATGCCGCAGGCGCGCCCGAAGTACGAATTTTTCATGTGCCGCGCAACCAGGTAGAGCTGCTTGGAAATTGGGATGTTCTCGGGCTGCGAGCAACAGGCAGTGTGGATTACGAAATTCATGATGTCTTTGTGCCTGAGGAGTTCACGTATTTTGCGCGCACGACCCGGCCCTATCGGGGCAGCGGTACTTTCTGTGGCGGTACCATCGCTGTTGGAGCTGCAGGGCATACGGCCTTCGCTCTGGGCGTCGGGCGTCGAGTGCTAGACGAGCTGGCATCGTTCGCGCAAACCAAGGTAGGACGCCCGGGATTGCTGGGTGAGAGTGAAAGCTTTCTTGAAAAGTTCGCCAAGGCCGAAGCCTGTTATCGAAGTGCTCGCGCATTCGTGTTCGAAACATGGAACAATATTGAACACACATTAGAAAAGGGAGAAAGGCTGAGCACACGCGAAATTACCCTGCTTCGTCTTGCCCTGAATCATGCAACGTGGACTGTCGCCGATATTTGTGATTTCGCCTATAGTGCCGCCGGTGGCGTGTCATTACGCAATGGGGTCATTCAACGCTACTTTCGAGATATGCATGCCGGCACGCAACACGTTACTTCGTCCCCGGTCATGTTAAAAGAATGCGGGCGCGATCTGGCGGGTGTTGCTCCTGGTAAGCACTGGAACTTTTTTGGTCTTGTGGATAGTGTCGCCAACTGACGCATCCGTTTCTAATCCATCACACTTTCAAATTCTCATAATCAACTCTGGAGACATCCCATGACATTTAAGCGCATGCGTCGAACTGCCCTAATGGCCGGAGCAACACTACTGGCTGCCGCTTTGGCGCCCGTGTCCGCTCAGGCCCAATCCGATTACCCCAACCGGGCCCTCCGTTGGATTGTTGGGTTTCCGGCAGGAGGTGGTTCTGACTTTCTTGCGCGAACGGTGGCCAAAGCCCTGTCTGAAGAGCTGGGCCAACCCATCGTGATCGAAAACCGCCCGGGCGCGGGTGCTATGGTAGGAGCACAGACAGCGGCACGAGCGCCTGCCGATGGCTACACCCTATGGTCGGGTGATATGGCCACCCTGGTGTTTAACCCGAAGCTTCATAAGGAAATTCCATACAGCGTTTCTGATTTCCGACCGGTGGGTCAGATGGCACGATTTAACCTGGTATTGGTGGCTGCCGCCGATGCTCCGTTCTCAACGCTGCCGGAAGCAGTGGAAATTATCAAGCAGAACCCGGGCAAGTTCAGTTATGCCTCGGTGGGAGCAGGAACTAACCACCACGTGGTCATGGAACTCTTTAAAGAGGCGGCCGGCATCGACGTACTGCACGTCCCCTATAAAGGCCTGGCCCCATCCGTGCAAGCCATCCTGGGTGGTCACGTTGAACTGGCCCCGATCGACTCAGCAACGGCTCCGCCTTATATCAAAAGCGGCCAAGTCAAACCGTTGGCAGTAACCTCGTCCAAGCGTTTGCCCGAACTTCCAGATGTGCCAACAATGAAAGAATTGGGGTATGAAGACGTCGAGATGTATGCTTGGCAGGGCGTCTTCGTGCCAGCAGCTACACCGCAGCCAATTGTAGATAAACTCGCTGTCGGGTTAGAAAAGGCTCTTGCGCGCGATGAAGTGCGTCAGGCCGTGCGCGATTACGGGGGCGAGCTCACCTATAGTGGGCCAGAAGAGTTCCAGCAGTATTTGGCGCAGCAAATCGAATTCTGGGGTCAGGTTATTGACAAGGCAAATATCACGCTTGATTAGCGCATAATTCTTACCATTGTCTTCGATGAGGGCAAGTCGGAAGATGAGCGACGCAGGTAGCGGTGATCGTGAGCAACAAGGCATTCAGGCGCTTGAAACGGGTCTTACGGTATTGGAGGCCTTTATGTCCTCTTCCGTTCCGTTGCGCTTGAGTGAAGTTGCTTCCCTGGCCCATATGCACCCAGCGAAAGTTCATCGCTACCTGGTCAGCTTTGTTAGAAAGAACTACGTGGTTCAAGATGCAAGCGGGCGCTACCAGCTGGGACCGGCGGCGCTTCGTATTGGACTTTCGTCACTCAAACGCATC
>CAZMVM010000017.1:16877-33042 GCA_964569785.1 uncultured Pigmentiphaga sp.
CACTTGCCCTTCGTGGCCGAGGCTCTCGACTTCCTGGCGAACGAAATGAACGAGTCGGTCTTCGCCGCAGGATGGGGGGTCGAGGGTCCCATTCTTTTGCATTGGCGGGCGCCACGACGCACCGTGGCCGTTAATCTTCAGATTGGCACCGTATTACCGCTCTTGTCTTCTGCGACGGGGCAGGTGTTCACCACGTATATCTCGTCTTCACTCATTCATGAGACGCTGAAAAGACCGGTTCATGCGATGTCGTTGCCGGATCAGGAAGACGAGCTAGAGAACTTCATCGCGTCCATCAAACAGCGCGTGCGTGCCAAGGGCGTTGGCATGGTTGAGGGCGAATACGTGGCCGGCCTTAATTCCATTAGCGCTCCAGTGTTTAATCACCAGGGGCAAATTGTTGTAGCACTGACCGCCGTGGGCATGGAGCAGACCTTTGGCCGAGAGCAAATGCTTGAGGGCTCAGATGCATTGCGCAGAACAGCAGCCGAGGTCTCTGCTCAGCTCGGGTTCGGCGGCTTAACCGATGCACCGTTCAAAGAAACTTCCGAATGGGGTTGAGAGCCGTGAGCACAGCTGTGTCTGAGCTGCCTGCCGCGCATGCGGGTTGTTCAGACATCCGCCATGTCTTCTCTTGCACCGAGGGCGTTATTCACCCACCTGTACTCCGGTCAACAACAGTTGCCAGCGTCGGTTCTTCGTGACTAGAGCGATGTCGACGCGGGAATGAGCAACTGGATGAGCAACTGTGTAGGAATAACTGTCGTCAATCGCTGGGACGCTCGCTGGTTTGGGTGGTTATGATGCGAGCGCCCAGCGCCATAAAGGCCGCGGCAACCAAATTACCTAGCGTGAGGGCGTGTCATCATTCGCTTACTTCCGCACGAACAACCGTGGCAACACGGAAACGTCGGGGACGCTCTCTAACGTGTCCAGCAACTCGAGTGCTTGGCTCGCCGAGGGCTGCGGAATGTCGCCGGCATATTCCACGTTGCGCCAGTACTTGCTACGTACGTCGTCGGCAGTCACGGGGTTTTTCGCCCAGCCGCGCGGAAATTGTCGGGCAGCCTCCAGCTTGCGGCCGTCAGTCAAGGTGATGATAAGGCGCGAGGCTTGGTTGTTCCCGGGTTCTAACACGGGGTCGAAGCGTACTTTGCGGCTCAATTCACAGACGCGCGCATCGTGCATCATGGGTGCCGTGTAGTGTTCCAGGCGTACTTCCCGCCGTACGATAGCGTTGGCAATTGCAAAGGGAATGCTGAACAGAGCCCGTACCATGCCGCTGTCTTGCGTCATCGGCTGAAACAGAAAATGGCGTACGCGGTTCGTGGGTACTTCCAGCGCGATGTCAACGACATCTTCCGGCGCAAAGCTGTGATTGCGCAGGATTTCCAGCGTACTATCGATGGGGTTGTGGTTGCCATAGCACGAGGGATGCATCTTGTGCATACCCTGCGAGTAGAACACTGCACCCAAATCTTCTAGCGCATTCTCCGGCTGAGGCCGGTTGCAGTACAAATGAAAGTACCCATGGGGGCTGGTGACTGGATCTTTCAAACCGGTGAAGCCGCGCATGGCAAGTTGTACGGCCAAAATGCCGTTGTAGGCTGCCATGGCTCCCGGCAACTTGAACGTATCCACGCCGTCCCACAGCGACTGGAATGATCCGGCCATGAGGTTAGCCAAAATGCCGAATGCGTTGACCAGCTGATCGTGTGAGGCGCCAAGCAAGCGTCCTGCAATGGCTGTTGCACCAAACGCGTTGGCCGTGCCGCACACCTCGAACGACTTTTCGAAATCAAAATCGTCAGCGACCGCCATCCGCGCAGCGACGTCACCCCCGATGACGACTGCAGCCAACAGGTCCGTGCCCGAGGCTTTGCAGTACTCGCCCACCGCCAAAGCAGTCGGCTCGGTGGTGCTGCACACATGACCCACCATTTTGCCTGCGTTCGAACCTTCCGCTTCGGGGCCCGTCACTTCGAAGTCGAACGACCGCGATTGCAGGCTGTTAAGCATGGCGGCGTAGGGCAGGGCCACGCGGTCGCCATAGAACAACACCGTTGCTTGATGGTTGCCGCCCCATTCGCGCACCAGGTCAAGCATGGCTTGATTGCCGTCCGCGCGCGCGCCTCCTACGGTGCAGCTTGCGACGTCGATGAGGCGCAGGCGGGCGTGTTCGATGGAGGCCGCGGGAATCGCCTCGAACGGAGTATCAAGAATGTGCTTGACGAGTTTGTCAATGAACATAAAGGCTCCTTCTTCCGGTCCACTCTACTTGTGATACGACAGCGTGGCGAAATCCCGGAAGGGCGGTAACTCCATGCCGAACAAGGCTTTGATGTATTGTCCGGCGGCAAGCTCGCGGCCACCGGAACCATGGTTGCGGGCGGCCATCAAGTCACGATACACGAGCTGCAGCAGGTTATTGGAACGCGTTGCTGCGGCTCCGGCCAGCGGCCAGATTTCATGGATCAAATCAAAGCAGGTGGCGATCGCATCCGCAGTTTCGAAACGCAGACGCAGGCGGTCCAACGTGGGCGTTTCTTCTCCATGGCAGGCGCGATCGAATTGTTCGCGCCAGTTCCGTAGCTGGCGATGCCGAATGTCGCTTAAGCGGGTCAGGCAATCGGCCAAGCGCAAATGCAGGAAGGGGTTTTCAATAATGGCCACACCGGTACCTTGGCGGGTGTAGCGCGAGCGGGCTTGCTCGATGAAATGGTTCAGGCCAAAGGTTGCCGTGCCGATCACAGTGTTCACCGGTGTCGCATTGAACATGCTGGTGAACGATATCCAGTACAGGGGCCGGTTATTCACTTCCCAACCGGGATTGGCATCGTTGTAGGTATCTTCCAGGAAGTGAACACGGTGCTCGGGTACAAACACGTCAGTCAGGGTGACGGCCTTGCTGCCCGTGCCACGCAAACCCTGTACATCCCAGCTGTTGTGGTCGATCACCACGTCTGTAATGGGGACAATAAAGTTATAGAGCCCACCGCCGAGCAAGACCCACTGCGCATGATCGACGCCGCTGGAGAACGTCCAGGTCCCGTTCAAGATGAACCCGCCTTCCACGCGTTCGAATTTGCCAATCGGAGCATACGAGCTCGAAGCAACGGTGTCGGGTGAGCTGCCCCAGAACTCATCTTGCATTTGTTCACTCATCAAGGCAACCTCAAATGAGTGAACATTAAGCTGGCCCGCAATCCAGGCTGCCGAGCTGTCGGCCTCGGCGATGCGCATCACGCCTTCAAAAAAAGAGGCGGGATCCACTTCCAGGCCGCCATAGCGGGTGGGCGTAAAGGTGCGGAACACCCCGGCTTCACGCATGAGTTCTACAGTTTCATCAGGTACCTTGCCCTCCGCTTCCGAACGGAGACGGTTGGCTGCGATGGCCGGTAAAACCTCGGATACGCGATCAAGAAAGCGCTTACCTTCTGCATAGGCGCGTTTGCGATACTCGCTCCAGTCGCGGGCGCGGGCGTTCTTATCCAACGTGCGGTCGCGTTGTGCTCGTTCAGATTCAGCAACCATGGTCGACATGACCTCTCCTTCATGTTCCAGACTTGGCTGAAACTGTATCTGCGCCCCGTACGAGCATCAAACGATTTTTATCGCGTCACGATGATAAAACCTCATGTAACCTCAGGCCGTAAGGCACGCCAGCATAACCCCATCACTGCTAGCTAGGTCACACGGCATGCTTTAGCGTGGGGCGGGTTAAGGCAGATCACTGCTTTCTTCCAGGGTGTCGAGAAGCCACCGAATGAAAACTTCTGCTTTGCGTACTTTGTCTGCCCCTTTTTCATACGTCAGGTAGTAGCCGCGGCGGGTCACGACCGTGTGAGGGATAGCCTGCACTAGGCGTCCCTCGCGAATGTCGGTTTCAAACAAAAACAAGGGGACGACCGCGAAGCCCATGCCGGACACCGCTGCTTCTCTCAATGTCAACAGGCGCGCAAAACGGGGCATGCGGCCCAACGACGGCATGGGTAGCTGAAAATGCTCAAAGTATTCTTGCCAGGGGTTCTTGCGATCCGAGGTAAATACCAGCAAGGGCTGCTTAAGCAGATCTTTAGGCTCCTTGATGGCATCCCTTTGCAGGGCGGGTGCAGCGACCACCCCCACGCGGGGGCCGACCGGTAAACGCTGTGCCACCACGCCCGGCCAGGGTGGTAGTCCAAATCGTATTCCCAGAGCACCCGGACGGCCTTCGAGTGCGACATCGTGGTTGTCATTTTCAATGACCTCTACCTGGATGTCAGGATAGAGCCGATTAAATTCGGCCAGGTGCGGCACCAGCCACAATGAGGCAAAGCCTGCATTCGTCAGCAACGTGAGTGGCAGTTGCGCCGAAGACAAGCGTACTTCATCACTGGCAGCTTTAATAATGTTCAGGCCCTTTTCGACCTGGCGGTAATAGCGCTTGCCGGCGTCCGTCAACGTGATCCAGCGTCCATTGCGCTCGAACAGCTTGACACCCAGGTCTTCTTCCAGCGTTTGCACCATGCGGCTAATGGCCCCCTGAGTGACGTGAAGCTCTTCAGCAGCCAGGGTGAAGTTTTGATAGCGCGCTGCTACCGCGAAGTAGCGTACGGCCGTGAGCGAGGGCCATTTCTGCATTGAGATAACCATTCAAGAACAGGCGAACCCATGAAAGCGACTGCCGCAATTGGCTTGGCTGAAAGCCTTCCGCTTCTGGGTTACATGAGAATAAGTAATCATACAGGATGAAATATCGTTTTGTTTGCGCGCAGCGAACGCCTAGACTACGCCGTCATTGCAGTCTGTTACGCCCTTTTGACAAGGGGGTAGCAGCGAATGGACTCAGTGCAGGAGGAGAAGCATGAACCGTCGATCGCTGCTCAAGGCCTCGTTAGGCGCGATGCTGACAATGCCAGCGTTAAGCTTGGCTCAACAGAATCAGGGCCCCATCCGAGTGGTGGTCGGATTCGCTCCAGGCGGTCTAACAGACCTTGTGGGCCGCATTTTTGCCGATGTGCTGCGTGAGCGGCTCAACACCACCGTCATCGTTGAGAACCGGATTGGAGCAGGCGGACGCTTAGCCGCCCGCGCAGTGACTCAGGCCGATGCCGGCAGCCGCACGTTTCTGGTCGCGCCCGGCTCCAGCCCCTTGTTCCTGGCTTTGCTGCACTCTACGGAAGAGCTTGGTTACGATTTTCTGACCGACTTACAGCCGGTGTGCACGTTAACGACGTATCCCTTTGCGATGGTGGTACATCGCGACATCGGTGTCGGTAATGTGCAGGAATTCATCGAATGGGTGAAAAATAACCCGGACAAGGCCTCCTACGGAGTCGGTGGCGCGGGCGGACAGGCACATTTGGCCGGGGTCAAGTTTGCTCAAACGGCAGACATCGAATTGCAAGCAATCCCCTATAAGGGCAATGGGCCGCTCAGCGTTGATTTAATCGCCGGAACTATCCCCGCTGCCGTATTGCCGGCAGCAGACTTTGTCCGCCACGCTGATCATCCCGACCTGCGCGTCATCGCGGTGTTCGAGCCGGAGCGCTCGCCACTGGCTCCCGATATCCCGACGTTTGCCGAACAAGGGGTGGAGTTCGACGTGGGCCGCGCCTGGATGGGCATCTGGACCTCTAACCAAACCAACCCGGCCGACGTCGCTTTGGTACAAGACGGCTGTCAACAGGCATTGACGGATCCCGCGTTCATCGAGCAGCTGCGACAGCGTTTCACCATGTACCCCATGTACCGCGATTCCCAAGGCATGGACCAGTTGCAACGTGAGGAGCTGGAAATCTGGCGCACAATCTTGCGTGAAGCTGACTTCAGCCAGAACGCGTAGCCAGCCTGGAACGGTGTTGCAGAGGATCTTTTAACGTCATGAAAGCATTGAAACTTTTTTCGCTGTCGCTGGTTGTTGCGCTGGCGCATGCACTTCCTGCCACGACGGTAGCGCAGGAATACCCGTCAGCGCGGGTACGTATGGTGGTTCCCTATCCCCCGGGCTCTAGCCCTGACGCGTTGGCACGCATCGTGGCGGATGGCTTAAGCGCGCAGATCAATCAGACGGTGATTGTCGATAACAAGCCGGGTGCCAGTGGCATGATCGGTGCGCGCGAAGTGTCTAATTCCACGCCCAACGGGGCCGATCTGCTCATTTACACGCCCGCGTGGCCGGCCGCCAAGATCTTCATGAAAGAGCCACCGGTCCCCATTCCTGATGGACTTGCACCCGTTCGGCTCATAGGCGAGGGGCGGTTTGCCTTAACGGTGCCAGGTGAGCTTCCGGTTAATACCTTCGAGGAGTTCGTCGAGTACGCGAAGCAACATCCCGGCGAGCTGAACTTCGCGAATACCGGGTTTGGTGACGCGTATCTTTACTATCACGAGCTGAGCCGCGCCGCTGGCATCGAGCTGGAGTCCATTCAATTCAAAGGATCGTCTGAGTACTTACCGGCGCTTATTTCAAACCACGTGCAGGCAGCACTGGCGCCCGAGTACACGGTGCTCCCCTTTGTGAAGGAAGGCCGTCTGAAGGTGTTGGCGGTGTCGGGCGATGTGCGTTCCCCCGCGTATCCCGACACACCGTCGTTCGCCGAGCTTGGTTATCCTCAGATTCGCACGCTGTGGATTGGCGTGCTGGCCTCGCCTAAGACGTCACCGGAACTGCTCGACCGTATCAGCGAAGACATTGCCGCTGTGATTCGGACCCCCGACGCCGACGCCAAGATCCGCCAAATCTTCTTTGACCCCACCAATATCGACCGGCATGGTTTCGCGGAACGCATTGCCGCCGAAATCCGCGACTGGCAAAAGCTGGCGGCAAGCGTGGGCATAAAGCCTCAGTAACTTGATACCTGGAGAAGTGTGATGGTTGTTCCGGTAGCTTCGTTCAAGCATGTAGGTGTGCCGGCGTTTGATCCGGACAAGCTGGCCGAGTTCTATACGCGGTGGTTTGGCATGGTGATAACCGACGTCGGCTTTGGCGTCGGTGATGGCGCCCGGGTTGTGTTCATGAGTGCCGATCCGGCCGAGCACCACCAGATCGCATTCTCGAACCAGCGTCAGCCTGGCTCGCCTGGAATGCAGCAGCTTTCCTTCGTCTTCGAAACACTGGAAGAACTGCAACACCTTGCCAAGGCGTTTGACCGCGAGAATGTGCCTATTTTGCAGCAAAAGGATCACGGCAACACCTGGAGTATCTACGTGGCCGACCCGGAAGGCAATCGTGTTGAATGCTATACGCCCAGCCCCTGGTACGTACCGCAGCCCGTGTGGTGGCCGCTTGATCTGGTCAACGAAACCGTAGAAGAAATCTTCGAACGCACACGGCAAAAAGTGGAAGCGACGCCTGGCCATACCACTCGTGCCGAATGGATGGAGAAGATTCGGCAACAAGTAGAGGCCGCACGGCAAAAGCATTGGCAGGCTGCCGAAGCCTGACGCGCTGCGAACACGTCATATGAAGTGCGGGTACAAGCTAGAGGCAATATTCGGGGGTTTCACAGGATGCAAACACTAACACCGGAGAACACGAGCCGCTTTGTGAAAGCGGGCGATGTGACCGTGCATTATCACGAAGCGGGAGAGGGTCCGGTGCTGCTTTGCATTCACGGCGGTGCACCTGGTGCTTTTGGGTGGGGCAACTTTGGACGTAACCTGCCGGAGCTCTCTCGGCATTTCCGAACGCTTATCGTCGATTTGCCAGGCTATGGCAAGTCGGATAAGCCCGCTATCGAAGGCGAGCGCACGAGCGCCTACGCTGGTATCTTTTTCGACATGCTCGATGCTCTGGGTATTGCGTCTGCCCATGTCATGGGTATGGCGACAGGCGGCGCCGTTGCCATGAAAATGGCCATCGATCATCCCGAGCGTGTCGGTCGCTTGGTGGTGGTGAATTCTCCCGGCGGGATTTCGCTTTTCAACAAGGCCAAGCCGCGACCTGCCTCGCACGATTACTACCAGGGTGATGGCCCGAGCATAGAGAAGATGCGGGCGATTATGAGCCGCCTGGTGTACGACCCGTCGGTGCTCACGGAGGAAATCATTCAGGAGCGCTACGAGGCCAGCATTGATCCTGCATTTATGCAGCAGGCACCAGAAGGGCGGGGCGGTGATCCCGGACGAAACATTGCGCAGTTGTGGAAAGACCTTGATCGCATTCAAGCGCCAACCCTGATTGTGTGGGGGCGTGAGCATCCCACGCTCGGTACCGATCACGCACTGTTTCTTCTCAATCGCATTCCCAACGCTCATCTTATGGTGTACGGGCAGTGTGGTTTGTGGGCACCTTACGAGAAAATTGAATTGTTCAATCGCAATGTAATTGACTTTCTTGCGCCCGCCGCGCGGCCTGTATAGCGGGGCCCGTCCCATCCAGGATGACTAGCGCGGAAGGGGGTGCGAGGAAAGGCATGCGAGGGAACTGGCTATGTATAAACCTATGGTTAACAGGGGCAACGCAGTGAAATCCTCTTCGTGTCCGCCCGTTGCCCCGGGTACACAACGGCAACCGGGCGACGAATCCTCGGTGCCGACTGCGTTCGGCCCAATCGATGCCCGTGAGTTTCGTCGTTGCTTGGGTCATTACGCCACCGGGGTAAGCATTATGACTGGTCGGCAGGGGGACAACTTATACGGAATGACGGTGAACTCGTTTGCTTCGCTGTCGCTGGAGCCCCCGCTGATTCTATGGTCGGTCAAGAAGACGTCGGCCAGCGCACCCTTTTTCACTACGGCAGAACATTTTGCCGTTAACGTGCTCAGCGCGTCGCAAGCTGAAATATCGAGCCGGTTTGGTTCCTCCCACGCCGACAAGTTCGACGGCGTCCCCTGGCGTAGCGGCGCTACCGACACTCCCTTAATTGAGGGATGCATTGCGTATCTCGAATGTAGTCGCGACGCCGTACACGATGGGGGTGACCATTACATCATTGTTGGCAAAGTAGAGGCCCTGAATGTTTGCGGCGGTTCTCCGCTGGTGTTCTTTCAGGGGGCGTATGCGACGGTACAAGACATGCCTGCGGCGTTTAACAGCGCCCCCCACACCGAGGCTGCGGTTTTTGTGCCAGAAACCGATAGAACCCGATTTATGGGGGCCTTAAGCGCAGCGGCCTACCGTGTATCTACCAGCTTCGAAAAGCATCGCAGCAGCCTGGGCCTCGATCTTGGCACGGCGCGGGTGTTGCGTCAGGTTGGAAGAGGGGTATGCACGTTAAACGAGCTTAACGATCGGACTTCGCTAGAACCGGCAACTATTCGCGACGCAGTCGATTTGTGCAAAACACGCGGCTACTTGCAAGTGGATAATAACCAGCGGCTGCAGTTAACCGAAAAAGGTGCCGACAAATTAAGGCGATTGGGTGAGCTTGCCTGTATCTTCGCTGAAAGTGCACTGGCGGGTATCGACGAGGGCCAGGTGCGTGAAGCCACAGAGCTGCTGGAGTCGTTGGCCACCTATTAGCTGGGCCAGCAGCAAGCTGTGCCAGCAACTAACCATGAAAGAACTCAGTGCATTGCCAATAAGTTGGCACATATCAGTTGGAGAGTGAAGCTGCGCCACATTGCCGGGCAGCTGATTATGGGAACGTTAGCTGCCCGGCAGGCGCATCTCCCTTAAGACGCACGGAGGTCAATCCTGTACGCGACGGCGTACTGGGACGGGGTTCTGCACGCCCGTAATCTGCAGAAGAGGGTCGTCGAGTCGCGCGGTAACGCGGTCGACTTGATCGGCAACGAGAACTTAAAGAACGAGACGGGAAGTTATATGCGTGCATCAAGCACTTTGTTAGTCGCCGGAATGCTAACTGGCGCAACGGTTATGGCCCAACCCGCTAAAAGCTCGGTAACGCTGTATGGAATTGCGGACATGGGTGTTTTTCATGTCAGCAACTTTAGCGGCAAGAGCGTGACGCGTACCGTGAGCGGAGGCCTGCAAGGGTCACGGATCGGGTTTCGTGGGTCGGAAGACTTGGGCAACGGTTTGCGTGCCATCTTCACGCTAGAAAACGGCTTCAACGTCGACACCGGCAGTTTGGTCAGCGCGTCCACGCTGTTTAACCGCCAGTCGTTTGTGGGGTTGTCCTCCAACCGGTGGGGTACGGTAACCTTGGGGCACCAGTACACGCCGTCGTATGATGCGTTGGTGTTTACCGGGTTTGCACCGGCTTTCGGCGGCGTCGCCGCAGCTCACCACGGCGTACCCGGCAGTACACCTGGCACGGCTCCCGTAGCTGCACCTACGCGCTTTAACAACGGCTTGGCAGGCACGCGCATTAGCCGGTCGGTGAAGTACACCAGTCCAACGTACTCGGGTTTTCGCGTTGGCTTGATGTATGGTTTTGGCGAGGAGCACTCGGGCGCGCTCGGGCGTACGAAAAGTGCCGCGTTAAGCTATAAGAGCAAAGAAATTACCGCCGGGCTTTCTTATACCGAGACGACGGGCCGGGTTACCAAAGACCCTAAAAATAAAATCTGGGCCATCGGGGGTATTTACGACTTTGGTAGCTTCCGGTTGAGCGGGGTATACACCCGTCAGCTGAACTCGAATAACGTGCGGGGGCTGAATGCGGATGTATTCTCCACGTATCTGGCCGTTCCCTACAAATCGTGGGAATTCAAGGTCGGGTACTCGTACCAGAATGACCGGTCGCCGGATAACTGGGATGGACACCAGTACGCGGCTAACGCCATCTACTGGTTGAGCAAACGCACGTCGGTTTATGCGACGGTGGCCCATCAGCGGGTGAAGAACGGCGGTTTGGCGGGACAGAACTTTGCTCCCTCCGGCAACGGAAATCAAACGCAATTTGGGGTAGGTTTGCGCCACGTGTTCTAAGTCAGCGGCAGCAAAGCCCCGCTGTTGCAATGCTTTAGCGGGGCAATCTCCAGTAAGTGTCTATCCACCGGTGGAACCTCAACGACGGCAAGGGCAACATCCATGAAAAATACCAAGTCGGTTTGGCAAACGCTGTACTCCGTACCCCACAAACTGGCATGGGTTCATGCCGGCGCGGTGCGCACCCGCTATCTGGAGTCTGGTTTCGAAAATACCGAGCCGGTCATTCTCTTGCACGGTACCGCCGGTAGTTTGGAAAACTTTTCCGAAAACTATGGGCCGCTGGGAGGACAGTATCGCGTTTACGGTCTCGACATGCTGGGATGCGGGCTGACCGACAAGCCAGATTACGGTTACTCCATCTCCGACTATGCCGCGCATGTGGCCGACTTCATGGATGCGTTAGGCATCGAGTCGGCGCATTTTGTGGGTGTATCGCTGGGCTCGTGGGTCGCTGCTCGATTAGCAGCCGATCAGCCTCAGCGGGTGCGGAAAATGGTGTTCTGCGCGCCCGCAGGAATCGTTACCGACGAAGAGCGTGAACGCGCGTTCGCCGAGGGTTTGCGCAAACGGCGCAGTCAGGCGGCCGCCGTGCCATCGTTTGAGTCGGTATACGCTGCCATGAAGGGCCTGGTGTTGAATCCCGAGCAGCTCGCCGACGACCTGGTGCATCTCCGGCTAGATATTTACCGCCGGCCCGAGATGCAGGCTGCCATGAAGCATTTGCTGGCGTTTACTCAGGGCGGGCAGCACCTTGCTCACGAAACCTGGCAAAGTATTCAGAACGACATTCTTATCTACGCATCGGTCGATGCGCCCAACATGTTTCTAGACAATGCCTACGCGTTGGAAAAGCTTTGTCCCAATGCTCGGCTGCTGGAAATTCACGGCTGTGATCACTGGCCGCAGTACGAGCAACCGGAAGTCTTCAATGCGGAAACACTCCGGTTCTTGGGGGAAAACCAGTAGGGTTTGCACAACGACGGGCGCGGCCAGAAGGGCGGGCCCTTTTGTTGGCGGTAGGCAATCAGGCGAAAGCCCTGTTTGCACAAGCTGCTTTCTAGCCGGTTAACTCTAGCGTGCTGATGACATACTGGGCCAAGGCAAGGCTGGCCGTTAACCCGGGTGACTCAATACCAAACAGGTTGACCAGGCCAGGTACGCCGTGCTCACGCGGCCCTAACACGGCGAAGTCGGCCGCCGGATCGCTGGGGCCGGAAATCTTGGGGCGTATCCCAGCGTAACCCGGAACGAGGGAGTTGTCGGGTAATCCTGGCCAGTAGCGACGCACGGCGTCGTAAAACCTTGCGGCCCGGCTGGGGTCAACGGCGTAATCTTCGCCCTCTACCCATTCCGTGTCCGGGCCAAACTTTGCCTGACCGGCTAAATCCAGCGTTAAGTGCACGCCTAGACCGGCATGCTGGGGGACGGGATAAATCAAACGTGAAAACGGCGCACGTCCGCTCAGGGTGAAGTAAGTACCTTTGCAATAATACGCCGACGGAATCGAATGCCTGGCCAAGCCTTCAAGCGTGTGGGCGATGGCCACTGCATTCAAACCACCGCAGTTAATGAGCACGCGGCACGACAGCGTTAACGGCTCATTGCCCCCAAACTCTAGTACAAAACCGTCCCGCAGAACTTGGCCAGCCAGGAGCGGCGTTCGGAAAGCGTAATGCACGCCGGCATTCTCGCCATCACCCTGTAGCGACAACATGTAGGCATGGCTATCGATAATGCCAGTGGTCGGAGAATATAGGGCGGCCACACACTGCAGCGCAGGCTCGAGTTGGCGGGCTTGCGCCTCATCAAGGTACTCAAGCTCTACGCCATTTTGGCGTGCCTGTTCATCAATGTTGTGCAGCTGGCGCCGTTCTTCTTCATTGGTTGCAACAATTAATTTACCCAGTCGCTGATGCGGAATACCGCGTGCCTGGCAATACGCATATAGAAGCTCACGTCCCTGCACGCACAGTCGCGCCTTTAAGCTGCTGGTTGGGTAGTAAATGCCCGCGTGTATCACCTCCGAATTACGTGAGCTTGTTCCGGTGCCAATGCCTTCTGCACGATCCACGACCAAGACATCAAGGCCTGTCAGTGCCAACGCACGGGCACACGCGAGGCCGATGACGCCGGCCCCAATGACGACGCAGTCGATGTCATGCATGGCTGGGCTTAGGTGAAGGTCGCTATTTCAATTCGCGCTCGGAATTGCCAAGCTCGGCTTCGATGGCACGTAAACATTCCAGCATGAGGGGGCCGATTTTCTCCGTCAGGGATTCACGGCTGAACACAAACGCTGGCCCGCCACAGTTGAACGCGTAGCGTACATTGCGTGGCCCAATAAAGCCGACGCCGGCGGAGTTAATCATGGGGTGCCATTCGCCGATGGATAAACACACGCCGGTTTCTTCGGCTTCCGCCAGCGCCGCTTCTACCCCGGAGCCGATGCGGGCCCACTCATCGGCGGCTGCGATCCGGGCGCTGGCGATCAACGCTTCGCGCTCGTCGTCGGGCAGTAGCCGCAAGTAAGCTCGACCAATGGCCGACGTGCAAATGTTCAGACGCGCACCGATGTCAAGACGCGAAAAAATGACGCCGGAGTCGGGGCGAATGGTGTCGATAAGCACCATATCAAAGCGGTCGCGCACTCCCAGATGAACCACCGCCTCGGTGGCTTCGGCAAGCTCGAGCAAATAGGGGCGGATGCGGGTGCGTAAATCGAAGTTGCGCAAATAGGCATTGCCCAGGTCGAGCACAATGGGTGCGAGCTCGTAAAAATCGCTGCCCCGTAGCTGCTGCAGAAAGCCGTGGTTCACGAGCGTATTGATCAGTCGCGATACGGTGGCTTTGGGAATGCCGCTTAACCGCGCCAGGTCGCTGTGGCTGAGCGGCTCTTTGTGCGCGGCCACGGTACGCAGAAGTGTCAGGCCGCGGGCAAGGGCGGTGACTTCGTCACGGGGCTCGCCACCGTTGGTGGTATTGCGTGCTGGAGGGACTTCGGGTGTTGCGGCCATGCGTGTATTCTAAAAAAAAGTGGGGCCCAATGCCCCACCCGAATTACCGGTCTATCCAGATTGCCGATCGACTGCGTTTAGCTGGCTAGGCTGGCCTCTTCCTCAGGATGGCTGGCCGGATCGTGATCAGCGTCGAGCGTGGTAGAGCGTCGAAGCTCCCGGCGCTCAGATAGATTGTAGCGGCGGCCCCGATGCAAGGTGCAGCGGTTGTCCCAGATCACCAAATCGCCCACCTGCCATTCATGCCGGTAGACGTTCTCGCGCTGGGTGGCATGTTCCAGCAAGTCGGACAGCAAAAGACGGCCCACGGGCACCGGCAAGCCGATCACCTCACGCGCATGGACGCCGATGAACAAATGTTTGCGACCCGAGCCCGCATGGGTGCGCACCAGCGGCCAGCGTGCCGGTGGAATGGCCGCAACCTGCGCTTCAGAATACCCCGTGTCGCCCAGCATGAAGCGCGAGTGAAACACAAAGTGCTCGGCTTCCAGACCTTCAATTTCCTGCTTGAGGTCGTCCGGTAGGGTGTCGTAGGCATTGCGCATGTCGGCAAACTCGGTTTGCCCACCTTTGGATGGGTTGATTACCGAGTGCAGCATCGAGTAGCGCGCGCTGGGCTTCTGGAACGAGCTGTCGGAGTGCCACAGCTGGTTGGCCATGTTATTAAGTATGCGGAAATGGTCGAGATTGACCACTTCGTTGTCTTCGCCCACGTTGGAAATATCAGCCAACTCGTGGTATTTCAACCGGGAATGGCGGTTGGAGGCTCGCTTAAAGCCCAAGTCGAGCGGCCCAAACGCCTTAGTGAAGGCCATTTGCTCATCTTGAGTGATCGGCTGCTCGTTACGGAATACCAATACGGCGTACTCGTCGAGCGCTTTAACAATGGCCTCCACCTCTTCCGGTGTTGGCACCTTGCGTAGGTCGATACCGCTGGCTTCCGCAACAAAGACGGGATGCAAAGGTTTGAATTGCAGGGACATGACAGGACCTCATGGGTAAAAACAGCGCGGCTTAATCCAATCGAATATTGTTGGCCTTTGCTACCTTCGACCAACGCTCGATTTCAGACCGGATAAGCGCATTCCACTCTTGGGGGGAGGATCCCACTGGAGTAATACCTAACTGTGCGAATCGCTCTGCCACTTCAGGCTGAGCCAGAACATCGGCGATGTCGCGTTGTATGCGATTGATGATGGGCTGCGGTGTGGCGGCCGGCGCTACCAATCCAATAATGCTGTATACCTCGAACCCTGGCAGCACTTCAGAAATTGTGGCCACGTCCTGCATTTTGGCGTCCCGTTCGCCGGTAGTGAGCGCAAGAATCTTCAGCTTGCCCGACTCGATATGCGGACGCACCGAGTGCACGATGTCGAACATGACATCGACGCGGCCGCCAATCAAATCAGTCAGTGCAGGGCCACTCCCGTTGTACGGTACATGCAAAAGGTCGACGCCGGCGTCATTCTTGAACATTTCACCGGCCAGGTGCGTACCCGTTCCCGGCCCAGGGGTGGCGTAGCTAAGCTCCCCCGGCCGAGCCTTGGCGTATTCAATCAACTCGGGAACCGTATTGAAAGGGGCACTTACGGGAGCCACCAATGCCATATTCGCCTGTGCCAGCTGGGTGATTCCAGTGAGGTCTTTCAGGGTGTCATAAGGCATGTTCGAGCGAATGGCGGGGTTGATCGTGTAGGCGGAAATCACGATCACAAAGGTGTGCCCATCGGCCGGCGCTTTAGCAGCCAGTGATGTGGCCAGCATGGTTCCCGCTCCCGGTTTATTTTCTAGAACGATGGGCTTTCCCCACTTCTTTTCCAGTTCCTGGGCCACGATGCGCGCAATGACATCGGTCGGACCCCCCGCGGGAAACGGCACCAGGAAACGAACGTCGCGCGTGGGGAAGTTGGTTTCAATTTCCACTGCTTCCGTGGTTTCGCTGGCCGCTGCGGGAGGGGCAAGGGTGGCCAGAGAGGGAAGGGTTACAGCGGCGAGTAACGCTGCCAGGGTACGGGAAAAGCGCATGAATCTCCTCCTTGGGTAGAAAAGGTATTTTGAATTAGCGTTTCATTTTATTTGAAAGCGGCTTGAAAATGCAATCAGCAAAGCGCCGGGATAGCGGGCAGAATGTCAAGCGCCTTTTATATAGAAGTTTTGCTTTGAAGGGACGGGCCTGGGTATTGGCTCTGCACGGTTACTCACAGATCCATGCGTCAAAATCGGATTGAAGTTCCGTAATTTGCGCATAGTGCGCTACTGAGGTGTGTGCGTACTTCTTTTCGGTTAGCTTGCCTCGGTCATAGACACGGCCAGTATGCGGGGTAAC
>CAZMVM010000018.1:0-21176 GCA_964569785.1 uncultured Pigmentiphaga sp.
ACGGCGGCAATGAGGCCGGAAGCGCCGCCACCGGCAACGACGACGTCGTAGGTGCCAACGATAGGGGTCTGCAGCTGCTCCTGCAGTTCACGAGTGGACGTCACGGACGGTCTCCTAATTGATGGTATGAACGAGAACGCGTTGGGTCGCGTAAACCTTAGTTCGCACGCGTGCCAGTTGCTTCGATAACCGGTTGCCAGCGGCGCTTTTCGTCCTGCATGAGTTGTGCGAATTCGTCCGGCGTGTTGGCAATAACTTCCATCATTTGTCCCTTCAGTGTGTTTTTGACGGAAGGGTCATGCAACACGGCGGCAAGCTCGTCACGAATGGCCTGAACGAGTGCTCGGGGTGTCTTGCTGGAAGTGAAGAAACCGAACCAGGTTTCTACTTCGAAGTCGCCCATGCCTTGATCTTGAAAGGAGGCAACACCGGGTAACAGCGGACTGCTTTTCGCGGCTCCGATAATTTTGAGTCGGCCACCCTCCACCAACGGTTGCACCACCAGGGCGGGTAGTACGGCCATATGTGCGTGACCGCCAATGATGGCAGGAAGCACTTCACCGGACCCACGATAAACGATGTGGACGGGATCAACCCCGATGCGCTGCATCAGTAATGCAAGCGTTAAGTGCGATAACGATCCGTTGCCAATCGAGGCATAGGAGTATTTTTCGGGGTTGCGCTTCAGCTCGTTGATGAATCCTGGCAGATCGTCTGCGGGGAAGTCCTCGCGCACCACGAGAACACTGGGCTGGCTGACCGCGGTCGTGATGGGGCTTAAATCCGTGAACGGATCGTAAGGCATCGTGTCGTAGACGAGGGTGTTATTAACCAGAGGCCCGAGTGATCCCATACCGATGGTATAGCCGTCAGGAATTGATCGCGCCACCACTTCGGTGCCGATCATGCCATCCGCTCCAGAGCGGTTCTCGATAACCACCGGCTGGCCCGAACGTTGTTGGAGTCCGTCGGCGACGATGCGCGCGACTTTGTCGGGGGTGGAGCCGGGCCCAAATGGCACTACGATACGCACGGGCTTTTCGGGCCAATTGATATCGTTGGCCCCCGCCTGTATCGGGAAGGTTGCAATGCTGAACGCTGAGAGAATGAGTAGCCGAGATAGAAGGCGCACCATAATCGCTTACCATGTTGTCATTGTCGTGCGCCGGTAATCATCCCACTGCGTGTAGTCGGGTTGAAGTGCAAAATCGCAGAGTTACACCTGGTGAAATTTCCAGGCGCTTCTGCTAGTTCCAAGCCTTGCGCGATTCCACCATCTCCCCGGGCGTTCACTTTGATTTGCAGGAGTTTACGTGGGTACCACCTGGACTACCTTGTCAGAGCTTGGATCGAGCCGTGCGTGGGCCGTTGTTGGGGAACACAATCCCACGGTGTCGCGTGCCTTTCTCGCGGCGCTCGAGGAGAGTCAGGCCGTCTGCGCTGACACGGGTTGGCAACCGCTGCATCTGGAATCGTCGCACGATGCCCTCATACCACTGTATGCGAAAGGGCATTCGTATGGCGAATATGTCTTTGATCATGCTTGGGCGAATGCGGCACATCGGGCCGGGATGCGGTATTACCCCAAGTTGGTCACCGCCGTTCCCTTCACGCCTGCAACCGGTCCTCGCATACTGGCACCCGCCCAGGCGGATTTGTCAGCCATCGCCAAGGAGGCGTTCGACGTAGTGCAAGAAGTGGCGCGGCGGGGACAACTATCCTCCTGGCATATCCTATTTCCTCAGGACAGTGAGGTTGACGCTTGGCAACGCGCTGGGCTCTTGCATCGCCTTGGTTGTCAGTACCACTGGTTCAATCGCGGTTATGGCGATTTCGACGAGTATCTTGGTCATTTTCGACAAAGTCGCCGCAAAACCGTGCGGCGCGAACGTCGCATCGTGGCGGAACAGGGCGTAACGCTGCAACGCCTGGAAGGGCCTCAGCTCGAGGACTATCACTGGCGTGTGTTCACCCAGTGTTATCAAGCTACCTACTTGAAGCGCTCGGGTCATCGCGGCTACCTGAACGAAGCCTTCTTCAAAGCGATCGCCGAGCGCATGCCGCGCAACATTGTGATGGTGCTGGCCGTCTACCAGGGTGAATACGTAGCGGCCGCGTTATGTTTGCGGTCAGAAGATACGCTGTACGGACGCTATTGGGGCGCGCTTGAAGAGTTCAACAACCTGCACTTTGAAGCGTGCTACTACCAGGGCATCGAGTATTGCCTGGAACAAGGATTGAAGCGTTTCGATCCCGGCGCACAGGGTGAACATAAAATTCCGCGCGGTTTCGAACCGGTCTTAACGCACTCATTTCATTGGCTCGCTGACTCCCGCTTGTCAGCGGCAGTCGCCGATTATCTGGAGTACGAGCGGCAAGAAGTCCAGGAGTATGCAGAGGCCGCGCGTGAGTGGCTGCCGTTCAGACGAGCCTAGCTTCTGATCGAGCACTGAAGGCGCATTCAACCGGTCTCCGCGATGGCCTGCGGCGCAGGTGAAGCGTTCCTGGCACCTACCCCGCCCGTAAACACCGCGGCCTCGACGGCGTCAAGATCAAGCCTCTGGACCGGGCCCCGGCCGCGCGTCAGCTGGCGCCGTCATTCCGTGTGTACCATCGCTTGCCCGGCCGAGCCCACTGTTCACACGCAAACTCGGGTAGGATGTCCTGGCGCACCCGCGCGTAGTGAGTCTGGCAAGCACCGGTCTATTTAGATATGTACGAGTCGAAGAATCAGTCGTTGATCAGCTCCCGAGCCTTTACGATCCGGGTTGCGAAGCACGTGGGACTCGCGCTGATCATCATCGCCTTCACACTCGCCGTGGGGGTGGTGGGTCATTTGCTGTTTGAACCCATGAACTGGCACGATGCGGTGCTGAACACCGCGCTCATCATCGCCGGTATTGGGCCCTACATCCTGCCGCAGAGCATCACGGGCAAGATTTTTCTGTCTCTTTACAGCATTTTGGTGGGGCTAACGTTTATTGCCACATTGGGGCTCGTGTTGGCACCCGTCGCCCATCGGATTGTGCATAAGTTTCATCTCGAGGACCTCGACGAGCAAACGTAAGGCGCTTTTTCCGATGGGTTGCGGCACGACGCTGGACAAACAGGGTCTACAGCGAGTAGGTTAAGATCGTGATACCCACCTACTAAAAAACAAGAGGAGACTGCTCATGATCCTGCGAAAGTTACTGCGTCCGGTGCTGGTTGCAGCTCTGTTGTCCGCTAGTGCCCTGACTCACGCCCAAGTAAGCGTCATGATTCCTGCCAACCCAGGCGGAGGCTGGGATTCAACCGGTCGCCAAGCTATGCAGGCCATGCGAGAGGCCGGTATTTATACGGGCACCGTCAGCTTCACGAATCGGGGGGGTGCAGGCGGAACGATCGGTCTTGCCGATTTCCAGCGCTCGCAGCGGGGTAAAGAAAACGCGCTCGCCGTATTTGGCGCCATCACAGTTGGGGCGATTGCAATGAATAAATCGCCCATCGATTTGAGCCGTTTCAAACCCATCGCACGACTCACCGCAGAGTATGTCGTGATTGCGGTACGAGCCGATGCCCCCTACAAAACCCTAGACGATTTTGTGAAGGCTCTGAAAGAAAATCCGGGCGGCACCCCCGTTGGCGGTGGATCCGCCGGCGGCGTTGATCACATCGCGCTGGCCCTGCTTGCGCAAAGCGCCGACATTCCTGTACCCACACTGAATTACATTCCGCAGGCAGGCGGTGCTGACACCGTGACGGGCATCGTCAACGGTACTTTAAAGGCTGGCATTTCGGGTATTTCCGAGTTTCAACAATTTGCGGATGCCGGTCGTATTCGCATTCTGGCAATCACCTCCGACGAGCGTATGAAAGGTCTCGAGGATGTGCCCACCTTTAAAGAGTCCGGGTATGACGTGGTCATCGCTAACTGGCGGGGCGTACTGGGCGCAATCGACATGCCAGAAGACAACTATCAGCTGTGGGTGAAGCGCTTCACCGAGCTGAATGATAGCGCTGAGTGGAAAGCTGTCATGGAACGGCTGGGCTGGGAGCCTTATTTCCTGTCGGGCCCGGAATTCGGTGAGTTCATCCAGGAAGAGGGCGAGCGCATCACGACTATTCTGCGTGACGCGGGTCTCGTCAAATAAGCGCGCGGGGCTGATTGATGAGCACGCGACGCCAGCGACCTTGGTGGGTCGGGCTGGCGGTTATCTTAGTGGGCGCTGTCTGCCTCTACTCCTCAACCACTCTCACGCTGGGCGCACGTTACGCCACGATCGGGCCGGGCTTGTTCGTGGCACTGGTTGGCGTGGGGTTGATTGTGTTAGGAGTCATTTTGCTGGTGCAAACAGCGCGCGGTACAGCGTTCGACCCCGAGCTCGAGCAGGACCCCGGGATGGACAAGCCCGCCTTCTTCACAGTGGTGCTAGCAGCGGCGTTACCCGCGCTGATCATGCGCCCCCTGGGCTTGCCCCTCACGGCTGCAATCTCCTTCATGCTGGTTGCCCGCGCTTTAGGTTCAAAGCGCGTCCTGCTCGACATCGTGTCCGGCTTGGTGCTGGGCAGCGTGGCCTGGCTTATGTTTAGTTGGCTGGGGTTACAGCTGGGTAGTTTCTTACCGCTGGCAGGCGAGTGATGGAAACCTTTTCGTTGCTGTTGCAGGGATTTGAGGTCGCCCTTCAGCCGGTCAACCTGCTGTGGGCGCTGGTGGGCTCGATTCTGGGAACGGCCATTGGCGTTCTGCCCGGCATTGGCCCGGCGCTAACCATCGCATTGTTGCTCCCCGTGACTGTGTCGGTCGGCCCAGTGTCTGCTTTCATCATGTTTGCCGGTGTGCTGTACGGCGCCATGTATGGCGGTTCGACCACGGCTATTCTGATCAATACGCCAGGGGAAGCGGGTGCCATGATGACCGCGCTCGAGGGCAACCGCATGGCGCGTTCGGGGCGGGGAGCCGCCGCCTTAGCCACTGCAGCGATTGGGTCATTCGTGGCCGGTACGTTGGCTACCATGGCGCTAACGTTCGCAGCGCCCGCGGTGGCCGAACTGGCGTTCATTCTGACGCCGGCTGACTACTTTGCCCTGACGGTCATGGCGTTCACGTCGGTGGCTGTCGTTATGGGTGCCTCCCGCGTGCGCGGCTTTATTTCGCTGTTCTTAGGTCTGGCATTGGGCGTGGTGGGAATTGACGCCATGACCGGCCAACCCCGCATGATCTTTGGTGTCCCCGATCTATTAGACGGCATTGAGCTCACCGTCGTGCTGGTGTCTGTGTTTGCGGTGGGCGAAATTCTGTACGTGGCCAGTCGCAATCGCTATACACAGGAAGAAATCATTCCCATCAAAGGCAAAGCGTTCATGACGGCGGAGGATTGGCGTCGATCATGGCGACCGTGGTTGCGTGGGGCGGTTATCGGCTTTCCCATGGGCGCGATTCCGGGAGGCGGTTCCGAACTTCCCACGATGCTTTCGTATGCGCTCGAAAAGCGGATGTCGAAACATAAAGAGCAATTTGGCACTGAGGGGGCTATTGAGGGGGTGGCGGGCCCAGAGGCGGCCAACAACGCAGCAGCGGCGGGCGTGCTTGTCCCCTTGTTAACGCTAGGCCTGCCAACGTCGGCGACAGCAGCCATTCTGTTGGTGGCGTTTCAGAACTACGGATTGCAGCCCGGGCCGTTTCTGTTCGCGAGTAATCCCGAGTTGGTCTGGGGGTTGATCGCGTCGCTTTACGTCGGCAACTGCATGTTGCTGGTGCTCAACCTTCCCTTGGTCGGAATGTGGGTACGGCTGCTCTATATTCCCAAGCCGCAGCTTTACGGCGGCATCCTCGTGTTTGCGATGATAGGCATTTGGGGCGTGTCGGGATCCGTATTCGACCTGGCCTTGATGGCCGGGATGGGGCTGGTTAGCTACGCCATGCGGGTTTACGGCTTTCCGATCGCGCCGTTGTTGATTGGTCTCATTCTCGTGCCACTGGCCGAGAACCAGTTGCGCACGGCGTTGGCAGCGGGAGAAGGCCGGTTCTCTGTATTGCTCGATAGCCCCATTGCCGTAGGCTTTTATATTGTTGCAGCATTGTTCTTTCTGGTTCCGTGGATAACCGCCAGATTGCGCGGGCGAGGCCAGGTGGTTGCGTAGACACCCTCATCACGAATTCTTGGCAACTTCGGCTTCAAAGGTGGGCACCTAGGGCGTGTAGTCACTTCCCTCCTGTGGGCATATCGATTCTGCTAATAGCGTCATCGATGGCCGCCCATGGCTTTGTTCCAACGGTTGTCGGTAGATTCAACACTGCATCGAATATTGATGCATAGCAATCTTCAAAGATGCATCCATGTGCGTGACCTGAAACTTCTACTGGCAAGCCGCGTTATGAGAAATTTTGAAGCTATTGCTGCCGCCGCCCAACCCCTCGAGGTGATGCGCAACGGTGAGCGAGTCCCCGCTGTGTACTGGATGCCCGACGACGGACATCAAGGAACCGTGCTGGCCTTGCACGGAGGTAGCGGACATAAATTGTCACCTGCCATACTGGCTATTGTGCAGGCTTGTCTGCACTTCAAGCTTGCTGTGTTAGCCATCGACGGCCCAGTGCATGGCGACCGGCGCAGTGATGGCAATCTTGATTCTAATGTGGCGCGGGACGCGTTTCGACGCGCTTGGCGAGAGGGCGTCGGTCGAACTTCAATCGCAGCCGATTGGCAAGCTGTCCTAGACGCCTGGTTAGCAAGGCCTGCTAACTCGACGTTGCCGGTTGGTTATGTTGGTGTATCGATGGGTACTGCTTACGGAATTCCGCTGCTGGCAAACGAGCCTCGCATTCGCGCTGCCGTATTAGGGCTTTGGGGGACGACGTATGCTGCCAGCGAACACTTGGCATCGTTCGCCGCGTGCATCCAATGTCCGGTCTGGTTTACGATGCAGTGGGACGACGAGCTTTTCGACCACGCTGGCACGTTTGAGCTCTTTGACGCGATCGGATGCGCGAACAAGCGATTGGTTGCGTACCCGGGCCCACATCGGGAGCTTGAAGGCGAGCGTTTAGACGACGCGATTCAGTTTGTCGCCAAGCAGTTGCTACAAGGATAAAAGATGCCTTGAATAAATTGCGGGCTCCGCAATGTTAAAGCGCTGCGCTACTACCATGGTGTCCTTCTGGAATTGTGGAGAACCGCCTTCCAATGTCGCGCAGTGTGCTGCGTAACCATTTATGGCCGGGATCGTGGTGCATACGCTCGTGCCACGTCATGCTCACGCGCGACGGCTCTACGGAGAACGGTAACGGAAGGATTTGAACCTTCATCGTATCGCGAGCTTGCAGCGCGATATGTTCCGGTACGACCGCAAGAAGGTTGGATTTCGCGACCACACTTGGCAGTAGGGTCAGATTAGAAACAAGCAGTGCGATATGGCGTGACACGTTAAGGCGGGCCAAGGCCTCGTCGATCATGACCTCCATCGTGGCATGTACTACAGGCGGGGCACCCCACCTCACGTGCATATTCGAGACGAATTGTTCAAGCGTGAGGGTGCCCTGAACATCCGGGTGCTCCGCACGGGCGATGCAAACTAGCCGTTGACGGTAGAGCATCATTTGACGAAGCTCTGCGGGCGGTGATCTTACGAAGGTGAGTGCCAGATCGAAGTCGCCGTCACGTAGATATTCGAGCAGGCGTCGGGGGTCGCCCGGACGTACCGTGAACCGCATGAGGGGCGCCTGTTCGCTGGCCACTGCCATGAGCTCCGGGAGCATCAGCCTGGAGATCCCATCGGTTGCCATGATGCACCAATGCATTTCTGCAGCGGTGGGGTCAAACTCGTCGTCTGCCAGTCCTTTGCCTTCCAGCAAGTCAGTCATTTCGATAATCCGCCGCACAAGCTCCACGGCCTTGGGGGTGGGCTCCATGCCGGTACTTGTCTTGATCAGCAGGGGGTCTCGAAAGACCTCTCTAAGCTTCGCTAACGCCGCTGACATCGCCGGCTGTCCGATATTCATTCGGTCCGCAGCGCGTGTGACATGGCGTTCTTCAACCAGAGCCTGCAGATAAACAAGGTGTTGAAAAGTAATTCGGCGGAATTCGGATGCTCGCATTGTCACCACGCATTATCGACGGTTGCATATAGCACCATTGGATTCGTGCCATGGTGCAGCGACTCATTGAAGGTTTCAATAACCTACACCATAGCAATGGAGCCGTCATATGACTTCGACTTCTGCAAGCGCTCGGCCGGGGGCGCTTAGCCTTGAAGAAATGCAGCGCCGCACCGCCGCCTTTCCGGATTATCGTGCCAATAAGTCTGCACCCGCGATTCGTCATGCGGACATCGTGCAGCGCCTGTTCGGCGGTCGTCTGACGCCGCTCATGGCCGCGCCCGCTACCCGTGGCCGTTTTGCGGAGGCGCCCGTTACCTGCCCGCCGACTGCGTGCACCGGCAAGCTTGACTTGGCTGCGGGTGCGGTATCGCAGCCGTGGAGAAATCCCGAGGCGATCGAGTGCATCGTTTGTGTCGAAGGTGATCTCGAGATTCGTTATGGCCCAGAACTGGATAAACACATCAAGCTGGGTCGTTTTGATATGGTTTCCATCCCAGCGAATGTACGCTTACAGGTCGCCAACGTTGGCAACGATGTGGCCCGATCGGTTAACGTGCTAAGTGTTACACCGACGGAGAGCTATGACGCGGTGTTCGACACGTCGCAGAAAGCAGGAGTCAGCGACCAGATCAGTGCTGCCTTAGGCCTTCGGTTTGACGATGACACCGGAGTTGATATTGATGCAGCAACCGTGGAAGGGCGGGTGACGCGCTTTGAACGACTCGTTCCGTACAAGAAAGACCTGAAGCGTACTGGAGGGCTTCCGCCTGAGGCGACTGAGAAGCTGACCGCGGGCAACGTTTACCCTTTGATTGTTCCCGAAGGGCACGTAGGGCGTTCGCGCACGGCGCCTATGTATGGCAAGCAGGGGCTTTACATTGCAATTGCAGAATGCCGAGGTAGCGAAGACGGGCCGCCGCCACACGCCCACTCCGATACACAAGAGTCGTTTTACGCCTTAGACGGGAGCTTCGATATTTGTACAGGCTTTGAGAACGAATCCGTCATTCGTCTCAAGCCTCACGACCTGATCGGCGTTCCGAACAAAGTCATGCGCACGTTCGTCAATACGACCGGCAAACCTGCCCATCTGCTGGTAATCATCCAAGGGCCGGAACGCATGACAGACACAGTGTCGTATTCCCGCCAGGTGGGACAGCAGCTAATCGATCAGTTTGGCCCGGAAATCGTCGACGCTTTCGCTCAGGTTCATATGACCTTTGATGCCGAGGATCGTCTCAAGGCTTAAAGATAATGAAAATATTAGAACATTTACCGTCGACAATCCGCTAAAGGGATGAGGGAGACGTTTCATGCACCGCAGAAAAGTTATTGTAGGCGCGATGGCCATTGTGGCTTCGTCTGTAGTCAGCCCCGCGCTAGCGCAGGAGAGCTATCCATCGCGACCGATCCACCTGATCGTACCCGCCGCGCCTGGCGGCAGCACCGACATGGGGGCGCGCGTGGTGGCCAAATTATTGGGCGATGTCCTGGGACAATCTGTTGTGATTGAAAACAAGCCGGGGGCGGGTGGTCGCATAGGGCCTGCTGAGGTCGCTCGTGCAACACCGGACGGATATACCTTGCTCTATGGCAATTCCATCGGGCAGGCGTTACTGCCAGCCGTCGCCAAGACGATTTCTTATGATCCATTGAAAGACTTCGAGCCGGTTGGTGGAGCCTTTTGGTATTCCACTGTCGTTGTTTGCAATCCCAAGGTACCGTTTAACGACTTCAATGGCATGATCGCGTATGCCAAGGAGAACCCGGGAAAGCTTGACGTTGCAACCGCGGGTATCGGGAGCGGCAACCACTTCAGCAGCGAGTTGTTTAGCAGCATGGCGGGTATCAAGGTCGCGCATGTTCCATACAAAGGAAACGCGCCAGCGATAAATGATGTATTGGCCGGGTTTGCTGATTGCATGCACATTGGCGAAGTAAAGCCCTATATTGACGCGGGGAGGGTCAAAGCTCTCGCTACCACCGGGCTTAAGCGTGACCCTCGTTTTCCCGAGCTCCCTACGATCGACGAACTGGGATACAGCGGATTTGATGCCACCTGGTGGCAAGGTGTCTTCGCGCCCGCCGGAACTCCACCAGAGGCTTTGGCCAAACTTTCTCAGGCATTAAAGGTGGCAATCGAGAATCCAAGCGTTAAAGAGACGATGTTCGAGGCGGGTTTTGTGCCAGAGTTCATGGCCCCCGAGCAGGTCAAAGAGCGCATCCGAACGGATATGGCCAAGTTCAGGAAGATCGCTACCGACGCCGGCATAGACATCGAGTGATCTTGAGTAGCATGCGGGCCGAGATGAGTTATATGCACCCAGATGACATCCGCACCCTGTTTGTCAGTGCGCTGTCTACACTTTACGGCAAGGAAGTTCCTCAGTATCGCAGGCTCTGCGAGCTGGTGTCGTACGTAAACGCGGCCGTACTCGCGCAGGGCAGCGACGCCGCTTCTGACCCCAGCAGTTCAGCCCTCGACTCGCTCGAGATCGAACGGCACGGAGCCATCCGGCTGGGCTCCGAGCACGAGCTCAACACCATGCGGCGTGTCTTTGCCGTCATGGGGATGACTGCGGTTGGCTATTACGATTTGGCGGCGGCAGGTCTGCCGGTGCATTCCACCGTCTTTCGTCCCATCGGCGAAATGGCGCTGGCACGCAACCCGTTCCGGGTGTTTACTTCACTACTTCGTCTGGATTTGCTCGACGACGACTTACGCTCGCATGCTACTGACATACTCGCGAGGCGACGCATATTTTCCGTCCGCTGCCTTGATCTACTCGAGAAGGCAGAAGTTCAAGGAGGGCTCGATGCGATGGATGCGAGTGAATTCGTCTCGGAACTACTCTCTACGTTTCGGTGGCATCGTGAGGCAGCCGTTGACCGGGCGACTTACGATCGTATGCGTTCTGCGCACGGTCTGGTGGCAGACATCGTGTGCTTCAAGGGTCCACACATTAATCATCTCACCCGCGCTACTCTCGATATCGACGCGGTGCAACAAGAGATGCAAAGCGCGGGGCTAGTTCCTAAGGCATCGATTGAAGGGCCGCCGCGTCGGTCATTTCCAATTCTTCTGCGTCAGACTAGTTTTCTTGCGGTGGAGGAACCGATTCGTTTCGTGGGCGATAAAACGGAGGGTACTCATACGGCCCGCTTTGGTGAGGTGGAACAGCGTGGGTGTGCTCTCACTCGAGCGGGCCGAATGCTATACGACCGCCTGTTGGCCGAAGCCTGTGCGCAATCGAATGGCAATAATCATAACGATGGGGTCTTTCGGCAAGCCTTTCGGCAATTTCCTGACGATGCAGGGAGTCTGTATCGAAACGGCCTAGCCTTCTTCCGCTATGCCATTGATGAGAACCGCTTGCAGCAGGTTAGGCCTTCTGCCGACACCTCGTTCGAGACGCTCGTCGAACAGGGCTGTGTGCAGCTGCAGCCCATCACGTACGAGGACTTCTTGCCTGTCAGCGCTGCAGGAATCTTCCGCTCTAATTTGATTGACGATACGCGCGAAACTTATGAGGGTGAAAGCGCACGCCAAAAGTTCGAAGCCGCGCTCGGGGCCAAGGTGATCGACGAGATCGCGCTGTATGAGGCAACGCAAGCCGCCTCCTTGGCAGCATGCAAGCAAGCATTGCGAGTGGCCCTCCCGGATTGGTACGACAGATCGGTCGACACGGCGAGGTAAGTGTGGCCTGAGAGACTCCCGGATCGCATATCAGCTGCAAAGGCCGCGGGGGCCATAAAACGCTTGGGTTGCCCACTGCCTCACTGCCTTACTGCCGTATTCGCAGTGGGTGCAAGCGGTGGGCGGTGAAGACATTTTACAATGCACCAAGACCTACCCGCCCCTTATTCCACGAATCGGCGTAGCAGCCCATGCAGTGGCACGAATTGCAGACTTTCTTTTAACAATGACGATTAGCTCGGGAACCGCAATGCACGCGTGCCGGCCCGGTTGCGGCGCCTGTTGCATTGCCCCTTCAATATCCTCACCTTTGCCACGGATGCCCCAGGGCAAACCTGCCGGGGTTGCATGCGCACATCTGACGCCAGCATTGGAGTGCGATTTGTTTGGTCGGCCCGAACGTCCGTCTGTGTGTTGCAGCTTAAGGCCGAGTCATGAAATGTGTGGGACGACGCGGGAATACGCCCTCGTCTGGCTTGAGCAACTTGAGCGTGAAACGCATCCCGCCGCTGAATAGGCACTAGCTGCATTATGTGGGACAGCGTTCAGCGCCCGTTTGAAAACTCCAGGCGGTGCGCCGGAGCTGCACTGCAAAGAACAAGGCGGACGCCGATGGCCGCCATTGTTCTTGAAGGGGCCGGAAGCTTGATTTATTCCGGTTTCAAGCCGACCTGCTTCGCCACTTCACCCCAGCGTTTGAGTTCGGATAGCGCGAAAGCGTGAAAATCGTCGCTACCTTCGCCTTCGGTAACGGCGCCGTATTCCTGCCAAAGCGCTTTAATTTTCTCGGTCTCCAGTGCCTGCTTCATGAGGTTACGCATTTTGTTGGCAATGTCATCCGGCAAACCGGCAGGTGCGAAAAATCCATACCACGTGGTAACTGCCATACCTGGTACCCCGGATTCCTCGAGCGTTGGCACATCGGGCAATGCAAAAGACCGTTCGGGAGAGGTAACAGCCAAGGCGCGTAACGCACCGCCACGAATTTGACCGAGGGCCGAAGGCATGGTCTCGAACATAAGCTGAATTTGGCCACTGAGCAAGTCGTTGATCGCAGGGGCGCTGCCTTTGTAGTGCACGGCCACCATGTCAGTACCGGTTTTTTGCTTGAACATTTCGGTAGACAAATGATGCAGACCGCCCAAGCCGCCCGTACCATAGTTTAGTGCGCCCGGGTCATTTTTGGCTGCTTGAATTAGATCTTCAAGTGTTTTATAAGGCGCATCGTTACGCACGAGCACCACATTGGGCACGATGGCAAACAGCCCGATGGGCAGCAGGTCGGTTTCCGTATTGTAGGGTGTTTTGTACACCGCCGGCAGAATCATGTGGTGTACGGCGCCGAACAAAAACGAATAACCGTCGGGAGCCGCTTTGGCGACGTTATCAGCGCCGATCATCCCGGCCGCACCGCCACGGTTTTCTACGATGAAAGTTCCCCCGGACAACTCCGACATGGTTTGCGCTAGCGGCCGGGCCAGCGTATCTAGCGACCCACCCGCAGATGCGGGAACAACGAGACGAACGGCGCGCGAGCCCGGCCAGTTGTCGGCAGACCCAAGCGCCGTCGCGGGTAGGGTGAGTGGGAGTAGGGTTGCAGCGAGAAACGCCGTGGTGGCGTGTATCCGATTGCGCATGCGCATGTCATGTCTCCTCTCGAGGTTGATGCATTTGGCCAGCTAAAGATTAGGCAGAAGATTATCGGTAAATCGTGAGTGTTTTCAGTGCAGCCGCATCGCCATGTGTACCAAGGCTGTGCCAGAAAACCTTCTGCCCACGAGTAGGCCTTGGGCTTAGCCCTTTCCTTTACCGCCTGAAGGAGCAATGCGAGCCAGTTCGCGTATTGCGTCGCGATCGGGCTCGAACCCGAGTCCGGGTGCGTCAGGAAGTGGCAGCCATCCGTTTTCCGGAGTTGGAAAACCCTTGTACATTTGTCGCATCATTTCGACGGCCACCAGATGCCACTCGACCCGGCCGCCGTTTGCTAGCCCAGCATGCAAATGCATATTGTGGAGGGGGAAGGCGCCCCCATTGGCAAGGCCAACGTTAAAGGCTTCCGCCATCCCCGCGATCTTTAAGGTTTGGGTGTAGCCCCCTGTGATGACGACGTTCGGTTGAACGACATCGACGGCCTGGGCTACGAGCATGTCGCGAAATCGAAAAGCAAGGCCCTCGTTCTGACCAGCGGCAACCGCAATGCCCGTGCGTTGCCGCAGATTGGCCATGGCCCGGACATCGTTCTGAGTTACCGGTTCTTCAAAGAAGGCGATATCGCAATCGCTAATGTTGCGTGCGAGCTTCTCTGCATGATAAGGGTCAAGACTGCAGTTGGCGTCGATATACAAATAAGCATCGCCCCCGATGGCTTCGCGTACGCGCCGCACGCGTTTCGCATCGTTACGGATCACGTCAGGAAGGGGGCGCGGCTCATCTCGACGCTGCAGTGCGCTGTGTCCAACCACCATTTTGAGGTGTTGAAAGCCTGCCTGCACGCAAGCCTGGGCTGATTCAGCCAGCGCTTCCTCATCGAGAAAGCCAAAGCCGAACGTGGCATAGAGGGGCACACGAGAGCGGGCGCCGCCAAGCAATTTCCAGACAGGCTGATTCAGCGCTTTCCCTTTAATATCCCAAAGTGCGATATCGAGTGCCGCAACGGCATGCATTCCGTAGCCGGTTTGGCCCCGTGGGCAGAGCAGCCAATAAAGGCGATCCCACGCTGCTTCATGAGCTAATGCATCCATGCCGAGGAGGGCGGGCCCTGCGACTTCGTTGATGATGGGCGCAATAACCTCTTCTTCGGTAATGGCGGTAAACCCATGACCAACGAGGCCGCTACGGGTTTCAACCTCGACGTAACAAGCCGACAGGTTGGTATCACGGGCGATCGAGCCCGCACGAAACTGAATGGGGATATTTAATGGGGTGGCGGTGACACGGGAGATTTGCACGATGTGGTCCTTGGTCGCCTTTAAAGAGATGAATGAGGGCGGCACCGAGTGGGGCAGATTTAAGGCCGGTATACACAAATGGCCAAGGCGTTACGGATACGTTGGGACCGAGAACAGGCACGGGGGAACGGGTAGGTTGAACTGCGGTTTCCACCCGCTGCCGGTGCTCGCTGCACTCGTGTATACCTTGGTGGCCCTGGCTGAGGCCCCACAACTTGGCGCCCCGGGCTAGTGATTTCACGTTGGCGGTGTTAGTGCCAATTTTTTGGTATACCAGATTCATTCTATAAAGATTGTGGCAAACTAACAATGGGTTGTTATTAGGGTAATCACGTGGAATTCTCAGATATTTCTGGTATACCAACCCCAGTTGAAGAAGCCGACGGCGATGTTAGTTTGGGAGATCGGCTGCGTCGGGGTATCGAAGAAGACATTCTCAGCGGTCGACTAATTCCGGGCGACCGCCTCGATGAGCGCGCGTTAGCCGAGCGCTTCAAGGTATCGCGCACGCCGGTGCGTGAAGCCCTAAGACAATTGGCCACGTTAGGCCTCGTCTCGTTACAGCTGCGGCAAGGTGCGCGCGTTGCTTCCGTCGAGCTCACCGAACTCATCGAAATGATCGAGGTGATGGCTGTGATCGAAGCCGAAGCCGCGCGCTTGGCCGCTCGGCGGATGACACCCGAGCAACGAGAAGCGCTACGTGCAATTCACGCGGAGGGCGGGCGAGCCATTGCAAGAGGCGATTCTGCCGCGTTCAACACCACGAACTGGCACTTGCACCAATTAATTTTTGCCGGCAGCCGAAACACGTTCTTGGCGACGGAGGCGCGCCGTTTAAGGCTGCGGGTGCATTTTTATCGCTGCTACCTCTTACGCGTGAGCGATGGCGCTCAGCGAGCGCAGGAAGAACACGATCGCATTGTCGAGGCAATTTGCAGTGGCGACGCCGACGCGGCGTTCAACGAGACCCGTGCACATTTGTTGTTAAGTTCAGATCGTATGGCCGACTTGATCGCCCTGATGCCACGGGAAAAAGACGAAAAAACAGCCCCTTTGCCAAGCTCGGCTCAGGTGGTGTAGTGCTTGCGCCATTTTGTTATTGAAGCACGCGGGCGTTTCGGTGCAGTTGAGTTTGTCCGGTTAAATTACGAGCAGGGCATCAACTGCAGTACATTCATTGTCGGCAACTAGGAGCGGGTTGATATCAATGGATTTGATCTGGCCCTTGCTGCTGATTGCCGCACGCTGCAGCGCGTCGAGTACTTCAGTGACGCGCTGCAGTGCTTGACCCTGGGGGTTAATCGCGCGCAGGATGGTGCCGATGAACGAGGCTTGCAGCTCGGCCTTTAACTCGTTCACGGTACAAGGGGCGCAAAGGGTGAGCGTTTGGGCGAAGCTTTCTGTATAGACACCGCCCATGCCACAGACAAGAAAGTATCCTAGTCCGGGCTCAAAAGTAATTCCAGCCAAGAGTTCCACATCCGCGCGCAACATTGGCTGAACTAACCACTCGGTGTTTTCTCGCAACCCCAGAGATTCCACTCGTTGGCATTGTTCCTGAAATACGGCTGCCAGCTGGGAGTCGCTGTTTATGTCGACGGCAACCAGTCCGGCTGCGTGCTTGTGGGCGACCCCGGGAGCCATCGCCTTCAGGACAACCGGATAACCAGTTTCTCGGGCTGCCACGAGCAGCGCTTGTAGTTCACCGGGGACGCGCCGGTGGGGCACGAATGGAACACCGAAATCGCGCAAAATGGCGACGCTGTCCCCTTCGGAAAGGCTGGTGCCTTTGGGTACGTTGTTCAAGGCAGCGATGCCGGCCCGCGCGGAATCTTTTAGGGCACTGTGGGCTGGACGCTCTGCCTTCACGTCAGCAGCTGCGTACGGTTGAAACGCAAAATAGCAGTTCGACAGACTGTCGAAAGCCGTCGTCATGTCGTTGAATACGGGTATGCCTGCATTTCGGTAGCGCGCTTCGATCTCCGGCAGTAGTCCGCCCGGGGAGACAACCATCGACAAGGCCCCGAGGCGTTCGCGTCGAGCCAGCAGCGAGTTCAACAAACCCTCGTCCATACCAGGGGCTGCGCCAACATGCGCATAGGTGACGGTGGGCCCTAGGTACCCGTCGCTCTCAATGGTTTTGAATACGGCGTCCAGATCGGACCAACTTCTGAGGTTTCCCATGTCGATGGGCTGGCGCAATTCCGCCACGTGAGGCAGTTCGTGCAGTGCCTTGGCTAACGCGGCCGACCATTGCGGTGCGATAGGTAGTTGCCGATCCGTTGCCAAGTCGAGCATCAAGGCGCCACCCGCACCGGAGGTTGTCACAAAGACGATGCGCTTGTCTGCAGAATCGAGGTGGGTGCGTGCCAGCAAGGCACAGCTTCCAGCCAACCCTTCAATCGTTGTGGCTGGCGCAAAGCCGCAGGCTGAGAAAATAGCCTTCCATGCGCGCTCACTCCCGGCCAGGCGCGAAGAATGAGCAAGGGTGGCCCCGGCACCTTCGCGCGAACGTCCTATCTTCAACGCGACCACTCGCTTGCCGACTTGGGCCAGGCGGCTGGCGAGCTCCCGCAAACGAGGGATATCGTCCATGCCTTCAATGATGAGGCCAACGATTTGCGTGGTGTCATCGTCGATCAGAAATTCCAGCATATCGAGCATGGAAACATCAGCCTCATTGCCGACGGCCACGAATTTGGACAACCCTACGCCAAAGCCGCGGAGACGCTTTGCAACAGCGTCGAACAATGCGCCGCTGTGGGAAATGATCGACACAGGACCGATATCGTATTGCTCACCATGGGCAGCGTTGTAGCCCATGACCACTGCGTCGTGCAGACTAAGCAAACCATTGGTGTTTGGTCCAATAATGCGGCACTTTGATGCTCGTGCGATCTGTTGAATACGCTCCTGACGTGCGGCGCCCTCAGGGGTGCCCTGCTCGGAAAATCCCGAAGCGCCAATCACGATGCTGCGAACGCCCGAGCGGACACACTCCTCAACCGCCTGTACCACGCCTTCGGCCGGGATCGCTATAAACGCACAATCGATGGGGGTAGGAACTTCAGTAACCGATCGGTACCCAGGGTGCCCTTCTACCGCGTCACCACGCGCATTAATGGGCGTTAGCGTTCCTTTAAAGCCTCCACGTATCAGATTGCGGAACACCGTATTGCCCAATTTGCCGGGTGCAGCCGAGGCGCCAATCACGGCAACATGCGCGGGTTGAAAGAACGAACGTAATGAAACGATGTTGCTGGACACGGGATTTCCTTCTTGGCGGTACTAATAACTTATCGCGAGATCGATTGCACCTGAAACTTGTCCGATGTCGCTCCACGGCCATGAGACCGGGGCACCGACGAACCGTCGCACCGTTTAGCGCCGAGGTTGGTGAACTGAATAACAGCAGTTAGGCGTTCACGGCCAACGGTGCACGCCTTTGCTCGGGGCCATGTGCGGGCCCCGAAGTCGAGAGCAGGTCGGGACCCACTTCATCCAAGGCGTTGTATCCCGTTAAGCCTAATTCACGTTCAATCTCGGTCTTGAGAATATGCAGCGCTTTTAACCCACCGGCCTCGCCGGCCACTGCCACGCCGTATAGGGTGGGGCGGCCAACGAGGACAGCGTGCGCGCCGAGTGCTTTCGCTTTCAGAACGTCGCTGCCACGGCGGATGCCACCGTCGAGAAAAATGGCGATGCGGTCTCCTACAGCTTCTACGATGGCGGGCAGGGCATCAATAGGGGCCATGGCGCTATCGACGGTTCGTCCGCCATGATTGGACACGACAATGGCGTCTGCGCCCGACCTAACGGCTCGTAGTGCGTCTTCGGGGTGGAGGATGCCTTTGATAATCAGTTTGCGGGGCCAAATCTCGCGCAGCTTGTCGACATCTTGCCAGGATAAGTCTTCGCATCGGGCCGCCGAGCGTGAAGTAGGAAAGCCGGTAATGCGCGTGCGCAACTCCGGAGGGAAGTTTGCGTATTGCGGTAACCCTCCGTTCAATACGTAGCGGCCAAGCACCTCCATGAGCCAGCGCGGATGGCTCAGCATGTCGACGGCAGATCGTGCATTCAGCTTGAACGGCAAGGCGAACCCATTGCGTGCGTTGTATTCCCGGTTAGGGACCACCGAACAATCTGCCGTCAGCATCAAGGCTTCAAAATCATGCTCCAGGGCCCGTCGCACCATGCCGTAGGAGATTTCTCGGTCGGCAAACATATTGAGCTGAAACCAGTGCCGCCCTTCAACCCTCCGCGCGATGGTTTCAATGGAGGTCATAGAGTTGGTCGCGAGGGTGAATGGAACACCTGCCCTGGCAGCAGCGCTGGCTAAAAGCAGTTCTCCTTCGAAGCGAACGAGGCCCGCTGAACCCGTTGGCGCTATCGCCACCGGCATGCTGGCCGGTGCATCAAGCACCTGCGCCGCCGCCGTCCGAGCCGAAACATCCACCAGCACCCGGGGCCTGACCTTGATACGCTCGAAAGCGACGCGGTTTTCAACGAGAGCCCACTCGTCTTCGGCCCCGCGATCGATGTACTCGAAGATGCCTCGTGGCAGCCGCCGTTTGGCCAGCTCCCGCAAATCGTGAAGGTTGTGCACTGACTTCAAGACGCGCATTACTAGCCCTGTGCAAGCCCGGTGGTGGAGATGATCTCGCCCCAACGGGTAATGTCTTCGTTGATCAGCTTGGTGAATTCCTCGCGGCTACTATCGACGACGATTATCCCAAGATTGCGCAGTTTTTCGCGTGTAGCAGGCTCCGTAATAATGCGGCGAATCTCGGCGTTCAATGTTTCCACGATGTCGTCGGGCGTTCCTTTGGGAGCAAAAAAGCCAAGCCAGATCGTGACGTTGACCGAGGGGTAGCCCTGCTCCATGGCGGTGGGCAAGTCGGGCAAGTACTCGCTTCGTTCTTTGCTTAATGCCGCGATCGGTACGACTTGCCCGGACTGAATATGCGGCATCGCGGTAGGTACGGTGATAGGCAGTAAGGGGATCTGGCCGCCAATAAGATCGGTCATGGCAGGAGCACCTCCGCGGTAGGGCACGTGTGTCATGTCCAGGCCCAGGTGCTGTTCGAGCAACGCCATCGTCAAGTGCTGTACGGTGCCCTGACCGGCCGACCCGTAAGACACGTCGTTCTTACGCCCAAAGTTCACCAGATCTTCCAGATTGCGAATGCCAGCTTTGGGGTTGGCCACAACAATCAGGGGCACTTCACCCACTAACGCCAAGGGCACAATATCGTCGGTCGGTGAGTAGGGAGGATCCTTTAGAATTTGCGGGTTGATCGACACGGCGCCCGGCTCTCCGATCACAATGGTGTAGCCGTCCCCGGGTTGCTGCACCGCGTATGACATGCCGACGACTCCCCCGGCTCCGGGCTTGTTCTCGACCACGAAGGTTTGCTTAAGGCTGTTTTGAAGCTCGGACGCCACCAGTCGGGCAACTTGATCGTTGGCGCCTCCCACGGCGAATGGGACAACGACGCGTACGGGGCGATCCGGATAAGCGGCTGAGGCAATAAAAGTAGTCAATAACGTCGTGCATGCCACAATGGCTGCGCCCAACAATCGGCGTGTCATGAGTGTCTCCAAGGGTGGTCTGTGTTGATTCTGCACGATCACGTGCGGCATTGAGTATATAAGCTTGTAGCGCCCTTTGTTAGAGTTTTTGGGCTTCCAGGGGCCTGTGGATGCTTCGAGGGTGAAGGCGGATTGTCCGCACGCACGCGTAAACATGCATGCCCGCCGTTTCCCGGACATTGCGCTGCGCAAGGATTTGCCCAGACATTACATGCTCAATGCTCCGCTATCAAGGCAAACGAATGCGCGGGGTGTAGAAACGTTGGGCTGCGTGTGCCTTTTATGATTCTGTTATTTTGTTGGTGCTTTAGCTGCAAACTTTGATGGCTTTTGGGCACCACTGTGTGCGGCATTGCATCGCAACATAGAGTAATTGTGAAGCAGCCCTGGCGCTGCCGTCGCCCCGGACCTGTTTCGTTAATGTCGGGCCCGGGGTGGGGTGATAGCGCCAGCAATCTGCCCAACTAGGCTGCTTTGGCTTGCGGCTGCCCCAACGCATGCTTTTGCAAGGCTTCCTGCAGCTTGTTGCCGTGCTCGTCTCCCAGCGCTGCTTGTCGCAGTTCGCGTAGGGTGGGCGGGGCGAGAGTTTCGCCAGCGTTGTCGACAACGCTCATAAGGGCTTGATAGTTCTTGAGCCCCCGTTCGTGGGTGTCGCTATAGCCTTTGATCAGACCTTGGCATTTGGCGATTTCAACCGCGAGCATGGGGTTGCGTGCTGCAGCGGTCTGAATGCGTTGCAGCCATGTTTCGATGCGCTCCTGTTCGGCATGGAAGCGTAACGTCGAGCGCCGCCATACGCGCATTCTGGCAAGCGTCCACAACATGAGATAGCTGGACAGCGAGCTTGTCGTGATAATGC
>CAZMVM010000018.1:21186-31704 GCA_964569785.1 uncultured Pigmentiphaga sp.
TTTGGTTGTCTTCGTTGGTTTGGTGTTATTGCGCCCCTTCCGGGTAAAGCGGCGAATCAAGCGATTTGCCCAGTTGGGTTTAAGAATGTATCGGCCAAGAAACGCAGGGACCGTGTCGGCAATTTCTTCGACCCGAGGGTGCATGAACTCGCTAAATGACAACACCTGGCCGGGCTGGACACGCACTTCGTCACGTACTCTTTGGAAGCGCGTATCCCGGGTTTTCAGGTCGGCCACGCGAATCGTGTCGTCATAGGCCATCCAGAGTGCTAAATGCCGGGCTGTTTCGCGCAATAATTCGCGCTCAGGCGTATCGGGCCAGTCGCGTACCCGGCCCAGTCGATCGAGATAAAGCGCTGCGTAAGCAACGTCTTGGTAGTCGATCAGCCGTCGAACGCCCTCCAAGATGAAGTAATGCGCTGCGGACGGAAACTCGGAACGAATACGCTCAATGAGCGGCGCTACTCGCCGGTTGTTGGTTTGCGGCAAGGTGAACGGCTGACGACCTGTATCGTTGGGCGCCGTGCTGGGCGTTGAGCCAGCCAGGGCGCGTTGATAGGCTTCGTCGAAGGCACGCAAGCTGGCCTTCACGCCCACGCCACCGCGCTCGATCGTGGCTTCAAACTGCTCGCGGCTGAAGGGCAAAGTACCGGTTGCACATAACGCCCCAAACATCACAGCACTGATCACGCTGCCAGACCGTTCGGCCACCTCTGCCATATCGAAAGCAATAAAGCGCTGTGCAGCGCGCTTTGCACTTGTCAACAAGCGGGCACTGTCGACGCGTCCGTCTCCGAGCGCCATCTTCTCGGTCATCGAATACACACGATGTGTGGAGGCCACGAGGGTCGTGCGGTCGCGGGTGACAAAGCCGCGCTGGATGGCACGCCCGGCCTCCATGAGTTCGGACGCCAGGACGATGTCGACGTCTCCCGGCATTGGCATGAGGGCGAGTACTGGCTGTTGCCCGTCTTGCTCGGCTTGTTTGCGCGGAAACAGTTCGACGTAGTAAATGGTTGCGCCGGTGCGTTGAGCTACGCCAGGAACTGAGGTGGTTTGAGCGATATAGCCGTTTTGTTCTCCCAGATCGACGATCCAGTCGGCCAGGACGCCTCCACCTTCCCCTCCCATCGCGAGGATGGCAATTTTGATGGGTTTTGCTGCCATATCTGTCTCGAATCGTAGTCGTCAGAACGCGTAGCGGTCGCGGCGGCGCCGGTCGAGCGCCTGTAGCCAGCCGATGACGCGGGTGCGCAGGGCTGCCAGCCGCTGTTCCCAGGTGTTGGGGTTGCTAACAATGCGCGCCCGGTAAAAGGACGGGCACAGGACGGCTGCATGCGACACTTCGCCGCAAAGCCCACAGCCTACGCAGCTGTTGAGTACCGTTGCCACCGGATCAGTACGGAGCGGATCGGGGTTGGGCTTGATGGACAGGGAAGGGCAGCCAGACAGGCGGATACAGGAGTGATCGCCCGTGCAGGTGTCGGGGTCGACCCCGAAGCGCTCGCGTACCACTCGTTTGCCCTCGGCCAGCTGCTGGCGCTGAATGGGCTTTTCACGGCGCTGCTTGTTGAGCATGCATTCGCTTTGTGTAATCAAAACCTTGGGACCCGGCTCGTCGGTGGTGAGGGCCTCGCGTAACAGCCCCCGCATGCCTTCCACATCGTACGTGTGCTTCGCGCGCTTGACCCATTTCACACCTACCCCACGGACGGCGTTTTCGATATCGTGACCCGTGCTGCGGGTTTGCCGACCTGCGGTGGATGAGGGGATGTCTTGTCCCCCGGTTGCCGAGGTGTAGTTGTTGTCGACCACAATAGTGAGGTGATCGCTACGGTTGAATACTGAATTGGCTATTCCGCTGGTAAGCCCGTTGTGCCAAAAGCCGCCGTCGCCCATGACGGAGATGGCTCGTTTGCTGCCAGGGGCGTTCAACGCCGAAGCGGCAGCACTGCCCAGGCCATATCCCATGGTGGTATTGCCCAAATTGAATGGCGGCAAAATAGAAAACAGGTGGCACCCGATATCGGCACTGACGTGATGGGGCCCGAGCTCGCGCTCGACCAGCTTCATCGCCGTAAATATGGGCCGTTCGGGGCATCCGGTACAGAACCCGGGCGGGCGCGCATGCACAACGTCATCAACGACGATGGGCTGATCATCTTCCGAGGTTTCTTCGTTTGCGGCTTGCGGGATAATGGGAATGGTTTTGGCTTGCGCGGTTTGGGCGACCGGTGCTGGCTCGAGCAGACCGTAGCGCTCTGCGAATTCACGCGCCGCCTTCAGAATAACCCCCGCTGTGTATTCGCCCGCCATGGGCAGAATGTCTTTTCCATGCAGCTTGGTGGGGTTCTCGGCCTGGCGCAAGATCGTAGCGATGTTTTGCTCGATAAAGTTAGGCTGGCCTTCTTCCACCATGAGAACAGCGCGCTTGTTGGCGCAAAACCGCAGGACCTCCTCGTCGATGACGGGATACGTGACATTCATGACGTACAACGGAATCTTGCTGTTTCCATAGACATCAGCGAGACCCAGGTGCTCGAGGGCGCGCACCAGCGTGTTGTACAACCCGCCTTGCACAATGATGCCGACGTCGGCCGCATCTTCCGAGAAAAACTCGTTTAATTGGTGGTCGACAATGTAGCGAATTGCCGCGGGCCACCGTTTCTGGACTTTCTCGTGCTCGTGCAGAAAGCTGGCCGGAGGCAACACGATGCGGCTGACGTCGCGCTGCGGCTGCTCTAATGCGTCTCGAAGTGTGAACTCGGGATGCCGGTTGTCGGCCGCAATGAATTCGCCATGCACATGACAGGCGCGAATCCGCAGTTGCAACATGACGGGCGTGTTGCTGGCTTCGGAAAGCTCGAAACCCTGCTTCACGGATTTCACAATGCTCGGCAGATTAGGGCGTGGATCGAGCAACCAGATCTGGGACTTCATGGCGAACGCGTGACTGCGTTCCTGCATGATGGAGGAGCCTTCGCCGTAGTCTTCGCCCACGATGATGAGTGCACCGCCCGTAACCCCGCCCGAAGCCAGGTTAGCCAGCGCATCAGAGGCCACGTTGGTGCCCACGGTGGATTTGAACGTGACTGCACCGCGCAGCGGATAGTTGACGGATGCCGCTAAGGTGGCTGCGGCGGTTGCTTCGCTTGCACTGTTCTCGAAGCGGATGCCGTACTCCGTGAGTATCGATTCGGCATCGGCCAGGACATCCATTAGGTGGGAAATTGGCGCGCCTTGATAGCCGGCAACATAAGACACTCCGGACTCCAGTAACGCCTTGGTTACTGCCAGTATGCCCTCTCCCCGGAATACCTCGCCCTCTCCCAGCCGCAACTTAGTAACTTCTTTGGCAAATGATCTTTCGGCCATGGGTGGCTCCTGCTTTCGCTGTGAGCGGTAAATCGTGAAACGCAGGTTCGCAGTTGGTTTATTCTATTTAGAGCTAAACCTATTCAAAATCATGGTTTTCCTTAGATTAACGCTGCGGTGGCTCGGGTGCAAGCACAATAATGGATGATAGTTTCAAGACAGCGCAGTACCGTGACCCCGTGGCGCACTTCTGGTAACCGTCCGCAGCGGGACGCCCTTGTTCCGCTCGCGAGTCCCGCGAGTTACAGCGAAAATGAGGAACACACTGCCCTTATGATCCGATCACAACCCCACTTAAAGGTGGCGAAGTAACATGACCAACCGCGATACAGGCTTTGTTGCATCGACCTGCGGGACGACACTTGGGGTTGATGCCCCAACGAGCGAAGCGTTTGTGGATGACTACCTGCTGGCCCTTCTGGCCCAGGCAAGTCATATTTTGTCCGCCGAGTTTCATGCGGTGGTATTGCGTCGCGGCTTATCAATTACCGACTGGCGGGTCATGGCATCGTTGGCGGGGGGCAAACCGATTAGTATCGGCCGTCTTGCCCAGGTCTCAGTCACCAAGCAGCCGACGGTAACGCGCGCTCTCGAGCGTATGGTTCAGCGGGGCCATGTAGAGCGGGTTACGCATAACGGCGATCGGCGCGTCAATTTGGTGCGAATTACGCCCGCCGGACAGGCGGTCGTTTCCGAGCTCATGCGAGAGGCGAAACAGCACGAAGCAGAAATCATCGCGCCGTTCGGGCGGGAACGTGCGGAGCTACTGAAAGCAACCTTGCGTGAGTTGATTCAGCAGCACCGAAGATAAGCGGGTGTGGAAGGGACCGGCAGCTGCGGCCCCTGAAGCAAAGAATGCCGTAAGGCGGATAACGGAATATTGTGTCGGAGAGCGCGGAGTTACGGGTACAGACCGCGCACTTCACGTGCTTGCAGAATGCGGGTGCACGCCTTAATGAAGGCAGCCGTTCGCAGCGATACTTTGCGCTCGTGAGCCACGTCCCAGACGCTGTCGAAGGCCTCTTTCATCAGGCGCTCGAGGCGTTGATTAATTTCTTCTTCCGACCAGAAATAGCTGACGAAGTCCTGCACCCATTCAAAATAACTGACTGTGACACCACCAGCGTTAGCAATCACATCCGGAACCACCATGATGTTCTTGTCGGCCAGGATATCGTCGGCTTCGGGTGTCGTTGGACCGTTGGCCCCCTCGACTACGATGCGGGCCTGAATATCGTGCGCGTTCGCCAGGGTAATCTGCGACTCGAGTGCGGCTGGGATAAGGATATCGACCTCGAGCTTCCAGAAATCATGCGCCGGCAGTTCTTCGCCTCCGGGAAAGCCGCCCACGCCGCCGTGTTCTTCGGCGTATTGGGTCAGCTCGAATACATTGAGCCCGGCGGGGTTGTACACCGTCCCGGTATGATCCTGAACGGCAATGACATGAGCTTCAGCCTGGTGGAACAGCCGCGCGGCGGTACCGCCCACATTACCAAACCCTTGGATGCACACACGGGCGCCCGTCATATCGATGCCCGCCCGTTGCATGGCTGCCTTGGCCATGACAAAAACCCCACGTCCAGTGGCTTCCGCGCGACCCAGGCTGCCGCCAAGCGATATCGGCTTGCCCGTGACAACTCCGGTAACGGTGTTGCCCACGTTCATGGAATAGGTATCCATCATCCAGGCCATGACCTGGGCGTTGGTGTTCACGTCCGGTGCGGGAATGTCTTTATGTGGACCGATGATTAATCCGATCTCGCTGGTATACCGGCGGGTAAGTCTTTCCAGTTCGGCGCGGGAAAGTTGGCGTGGATCAACGCGAATCCCACCCTTGGCACCACCGAAGGGTACGTTAACCGCTGCCGTCTTAATCGACATCCACGCGGCTAATGCCATTACTTCTGGGAGCGTAACGTCTTGGTGATAACGTACGCCGCCCTTACCCGGTCCGCGTGACGTATTATGCTGCACGCGATAGCCTTCGAAGTGGGCGATCGTACCGTTGTCGAGCTCAATTGGAACGTCAACGATCAGCGTACGCTTGGGACGCTTGAGGGTTTCGGCCCACCGCGAGAGCGGCCCGAGATGTGGGGTAACACGATCCACCTGTTCCAGGTAGTTTCCCCAAGGACCAAGATCGTCTGAATCGAGATAGGACGGTAAACTGTGCGTGGCTGTCGTCATGTTGGTTGATATATACCGGCGTAATCAGCCGTACCCGTAGCTTGACGGCCGGAAGCTCTAGACTAAAGCGAACCCGCTCGATCATGGGCAAAGCCGGGAAGTGGCAGTGCCAGTTCCCGGCCTACGGCCAAAACTTTGAAAAGTTCTCCCATCTCGGCTTCCGAGATGAGTTTCTGAACTGCGTTAAGACTCCGGGTATAGGCGGCCTGATCGGCAGCCCGCAACGCCTGCAGAGCAGCAGGTAACCCGGCGTCGAGCAGAAATCGTGCCTGCGAAGTGTAACCCAGGATATCCAGGCCACCTTCGTAGGCCGCGTCCGCCATGGCGGTAAAGTCGATGTGGGCGGTGATGTCTTGCAGCCCTGGAAGCTGCAATGGATCATCGTGAGCGCGGTGTCGGAAGTGGCACATCAAGGTGCCTTCCGACCGTTGCGGATGGTAGTACTCGTGACGAGGGAATCCATAATCAATAAAAAAGCCGGCTCCTGCCTGCAGCCATCCGCCCATTTGGCGCATGAAGGCTTCGGCTTGTAGATTAATTTCGGAGACATACCCCGGCAAGCAAGGCATACGTGCGCGGACCGCAGCGTCGAGTTCGCTGGAAGCGGCGCGCTCTCCCCAGACGAAACGAAAGTCTGGCTCCGAATGATACCCTGCGCGGGCACCCTGTGCCCCCCCGGTGTCGCCCGTAACCGGTGACGACCCGACGGACACCCCGCGTTCAAGCAGCTTGTCGGCTTCGTCCCACCTGAATACCTTGACCGGCATCGCATCGAGGATTTCGTTAGCGATGACACAACCGACGAAAGATGCGGGCAGATCGTCCAACCATTGCACCTGACCTGCAAAGGCAGCCAGCTTCTTCTGTTGACGTGCGCGCAGGTCGGGTGAGACCTCAAGTATGAAATAGCGAACCTTGCGCCCGAGCGCTTGCAGCGTAGAGAGTAGCTGTGCCGCAAGGGCGCCACTGCCGGCTCCGAGTTCGAGGATGTCCGTAGCGTCACAGGCATCGAGCACATGAGCTACCGGTTGCGCCAGCGTATGGCCAAATAAGGGGGTAAGCTCGGGTGCCGTGATGAAATCGCCAATGGGTGCGTCAGAGTTGCCTTCGGCAAATTTCACACTGCCCGCTGCGTAGTAACCCAGCCCGGGGGCGTACAAAACCTCGTGCATGTACTGGTCGAACGGGATCCACCCCCCGGCCTGTTCAATACACGCCCGCACGTGCTCGGCAACACGCCAGGCGTGCTGCAGCGAAATTGAATCGAGGTCGGGCGTTAATCTGAACATTAGGTCTATAAAGAAACAACAACTAACCGGCTCGGGGCGAAACGCTAGGTTTCCTGAAACGTGGACGGCTCATACGGTTCAAGAAACCGGCCTGGCCGAAACGGCAACCTTCAAGCGTGGGCTGAAGTGGGATGGCCCGCCGATATCAAAACCAGCCAATCTTCATTGACTGCGCAGGCAGGTCGCGCCTTTCCTTGGCCTGCTGATCACCGATCAAAAGGACACGTCAAAACGACCATGCCCGTTAAGCGGGTAGTCGAATTTAGACCAGCGCAACGCGCGCAAAACCGTATAGTGTAAAACTTTCTGCGCCTTTCGTGTAAAAAGCGGTGGAGGTTATCGGCGAGCCGCAGGAGGGGGCAAGTTTCAATCAGCATTCAAAGGCTCGCCGACCCAATCAATGGGCGGTCGTCTCATTTGTGCCAACCAATCATTCGCCGTCCGAAAATGCTTGCAGCCAACGAACGGGACGGGGGGCCGCTGGGCCGACAGAGGCGAGGGGTGATTGGCCGTGAGAACCAGATGACCCGCGTCCGCCGGAATGAGTTGACGCTTCGATTGAGCGTGTGCTCCCCACAATAAGAACACTTTGGGCGCGGGCTCGGCGGCCAGCTGAGCAATGATGGTGTCCGTGAACTCTTCCCACCCCATGCCGGCATGCGAGCCCGCTTTTCCGTCTTCAACGGTCAAGAGTGTGTTCAGCAACAAAACGCCCTGTTGAGCCCAGCGCGATAGATCGTTGTTGAAACGACTCGGGTTTCCCCCGTAGCAGGCCGCCACTTCGTTAAAGATATTTCTCAAGCTGGGCGGTCGGCGTTGCGAGCTTGGGACGGAGAACGCCAATCCCTGCGCCTGTTCGGGACCATGGTAAGGATCCTGGCCCAGCAGGACGACGCGGACATCGGCCGGGTCAGTCAGCTCGAGCGCCCGAAATGGAGTGGCGGGGTAAATCGTGGCGCCAGCTGCCAGGCGTTCGTCCACAAACGAGCACACTCGTTTGAAACTTGGTGACTCAAGAGCTGCTTGCAAGACACGCCGCCAGCTGTTGCTGAGGCTCTCAACATGTGCCGAGATCGGTTGTTTGAGGCGATTTGTGGGTGAGGAATTCTCAGGGAAAGACATTCCGTCGATGCTATTGTAAGAACAAAGTGCTGCGCTTGGTGGCCGCCGCATGGCTGCAAGTGGATGTGGGCAAGGGCGGCCATGCAAGTGCGCGGTCGCCGCAGGGCAGGCCGTGAGACCCCTGGCGCCGGGCCTAAGCGCCCAGGCTATGAATTGGGGCCCCGGAGTTCCTGGGCCTATAAAGAAAATAGGCGCATCAGCTCCTGTCCGGGGTCGGGAGCACGCATGAATGTCTCGCCGATCAGGAAGGCGTTGACGTTGTGCTCGCGCATGCGCCGGACGTCGTCTGGCGTTGCGATCCCGCTTTCGGTGACCACGAGTTTGCCCTTGGGTATGCGAGGAAGCAGCTTGATCGTATTGTCGAGCGATGTTTCGAACGTCCGCAGATTACGATTGTTAATCCCCAACAGCGGCGAGCGTAGTTCGAGGGCGACATCAAGTTCGGCCTCGTCATGTACTTCTACGAGTACGTCCATGCCCAGTTCGATCGCCAGGTCTTCCAGGTCGCGCAGCTGGCTCGGTTTGAGAGCCGCCACGATGAGAAGAATGCAATCGGCGCCCATTGCGCGCGCTTCCACCACTTGGTAGGAGTCGATGATGAAGTCTTTGCGTAGCACGGGTAGTGCGCACGCAGCACGGGCTTGGCGCAAGTACTGGTGGGAGCCCTGAAAAAACTTCACATCGGTGAGTACCGACAGGCAGGTAGCGCCGCTGGCGGCGTAAGAGCCAGCAATCGCTGCCGGATCGAAGTCTTCGCGGATAATGCCTTTCGAGGGCGAAGCTTTTTTAATTTCCGCGATAACGCCAGCGCGGCCCGCTGCCACCGCACCCTCCAGTGCCGCGGCAAAGCCTCTTACATCTTGGCGGGATTCGGCCTCGCGTCGAAGTTCAGCTTCGCTGCGCAGTTGTCGGGCGCGGGCTACTTCCTCGGTCTTTACCGACAGAATTCGTTCAAGAATGTCGTTCATGGCAAGTTCTCGTCGTCTGGCACTTCGCCCTTAGGCAAAACGCCGAGTATAGGCGGCAAATGTTTCAAGTTTGTCGCGCGCCTGTCCAGACGCGATGATTTCGAAGGCTTGCTTGATGCCGCTGTCGATCGAGTCCACCACATTACCGGCATATAGCGCGAGGCCGCCATTGAGCGCGACAATATCACGCGCCGGTCCCGGTTTGTTATTGAGCGCTTCGAGGATCAACTCGCGGGACTCCTCCCGGTTTTTCACTTTTAGGCCACGGTTGGAAACCATGTCGAGTCCGTAATCTTCGGGGTGAATCTCGTATTCCAGAATTTTCCCGTCTTTGAGCTCACCGACCATGGTGGCGGCCCCCAACGAGGCTTCGTCCATGCCGTCCTTGCCGTAAACAACCAGGACGTGGCGGGAACCCAGGCGTTGGAGGACGCGAACCTGGATACCGACGAGGTCAGGATGAAAGACACCCATGAGCTGATTTCCGGCGCCTGCCGGATTCGTTAGCGGACCCAGAATATTAAATATGGTGCGCACGCCCAGCTCTTTGCGGATAGCGGCCACATTCTTCATGGCGCCGTGATGGGCAGGGGCGTACATAAAGCCGATTCCGGTAGCTTCGATGCACTCCGTAACCTGCTCAGGCGTCAGCTCCATATTGACGCCCATCGCTTCCAGAACATCAGCGCTGCCCGACGAGGACGAAGCGCTGCGGTTACCATGCTTGGCGACCGGCACTCCGCCTGCTGCCGCCACAAACATTGCCGCGGTGCTGATGTTGAAAGTGTTACTGCCATCGCCGCCTGTACCGCACATGTCGAGCAGGTTTTCGGGGGTGTGATACTTCACCGGGGTGGCGAATTCGCGCATCACCTGAGCCGCCGCGGCAATTTCTCCGATGGTTTCTTTTTTTACGCGCAATCCCATGATCAGGGCTGCCGCGACGGTGGGCGACAGTTCCCCAGACATAATTTGCCGCATTAAATGCAGCATCTCTTCATGAAAGATTTCGCGATGTTCGATGCAGCGCGTAAGCGCTTCGGTGGCTGAGATAGTCATGGTTACAAGGCAAGAAAATTTTGAAGAAGTGCGTGGCCATGCTCGCTAAGAATTGACTCAGGATGAAACTGCACGCCGTATATGGGCAGCGATTTGTGCTGTAACCCCATGATTTCCCCATCTTCCGATTCCGCCGTGATGTTCAAGCATTGCGGCAAGCTTTCGCGCTCAAGCACCAGCGAATGGTAGCGAGTCACCGTATAGGGTGTTGGAAGTCCGGCGAAGATGCCGTCGGCCGAATGTTGGATGGCCGCAGTCTTGCCGTGCATGACCGTGCGGGCCCGAATAATCTTGCCGCCGAAGGCTGCGCCGATGGCCTGGTGTCCTAGACACACACCTAAGATCGGGAGTTGTTCACCGAAACGCCGGATTGCGTCAACGGAAATACCCGCTTGCTCAGGCGTGCAAGGCCCTGGCGAGACACAAATACGGTCGGGCTTCAAGTATGCGATTTCATCAAGCGTGATCTGGTCGTTACGCACGACCTTAACCTCTTCGCCTAGCTCGCCAAAATACTG
>CAZMVM010000019.1:0-31410 GCA_964569785.1 uncultured Pigmentiphaga sp.
ACTGCTGGCCATTGCCCGCGCCCTGCTCACCAACCCCCGGCTATTGGTTCTTGACGAGGCTACAGAAGGGTTAGCTCCGCTCATTCGGCAGGAAATCTGGAAATGTCTGGAGCAACTCAAACAGGAAGGTCAAACCATTCTGGTCATCGATAAAAACCTCAAAGAGATGGCACGGCTGGTAGACCGACATCACATCTTGGAGAAAGGGCGGGTGGTCTGGCAGGGAACACCAGAAGAGCTTGAGCGCGCACCCGAAATTGCTCAACGCTACCTTGGGGTCTAGTAAGCCACGCTCAACAGCGACGGTCGATGACGCGTCCTGCGTGCGGATCTTGCTGGTGTCCTACGCAAGCATAGCGACGCCCCTGCCCAGTCTTGCAACACTGCGCCCGAAAATTAATACATAAGTCCGGGTCATAGGAGTCAGTAAGGAGTAGACATGTCTTCCATTTATAAAGCGGCAGTTGCACAACTTGGTTCGTTTCCCTTTGACGTGCAGGCAGCAACCGAAAAGGCCGTGAGCGCGATCGAAGAAGCGGCCCGCGCGGACGCGCGCTTGATTGTTTTCCCGGAAGCCTACCTGGGTGGCTACCCCAAGGGGGCATCGTTCGGCACACCGGTAGGCATGCGCAAACCCGAGGGGCGCGAAGCGTTTCGTCGCTATTACGACGCCGCAATCGATGTTCCGGGGCCAGAAACTGAGCTCCTTGCGAAAGCTGCACGGGACCTGGACATGCACATTGTGGTCGGTTGCATCGAACGAGACCGGGGCACGTTGTACTGCACCACGCTGTTTTTCGCGGGGGCGCAGGGTTACGTGGGCAAACATCGCAAACTGATGCCAACGGCGGCTGAACGGCTGATATGGGGCTTTGGCGATGGTTCCACCATGCCGGTGTTCGAGACCCCGCTGGGCCGTATCGGAGCGGTTATTTGCTGGGAAAACTACATGCCCATGCTACGCATGCATATGTACAACCAGGGCATTAACATCTATTGCGCCCCCACCGCTGACGACCGCGACACCTGGGTACCGAGCATGCAACACATTGCACTTGAGGGACGTTGTTACGTGCTGACCGCCTGTCAGTACATTTTGCGCGGCGCGTACCCCGATGATTACGAGTGTGCCCTGGGCGATGCTCCCGAGACAGTGCTGATGCGTGGCGGTAGCGCCATTATCGACCCCTTAGGCCAAGTTCTAGCAGGGCCTGATTTCAACGGGGAAACCTTGCTCTACGCCGACATCGACCTGGCACAGATCACACGCGCCAAGTACGACTTCGACGTAGTAGGCCATTACGCACGGCCCGACGTGTTTCAACTGAGCGTAAACACGGCAGCCCAACAACCGGTATCCAGCTCGCCCTCACCTGCGTCGACTCAAGCCGTCCCATCTCCACGCAAAAACTGAGGAATACCATGCAGTTTGACATGCGCGCCCTCGGCGATGCCGAACGCTACAAGATTTTGACCTCCACGGTGACTCCGCGGCCGATCGCGTGGATCACTTCGCGCTCGCGTGAAGGCGTGGTGAATGCAGCGCCCTTCAGCTTCTTTAACGTCATGGGCTCGACTCCGCCCATCGTGACAATTGGGCTCATGCGCAACACCGCGAACGATCTAAAGGACACCGCCGCGAACATTCTCGACACAGGTGAATTTGTCATCAATCTGGTATCCACGAAGATGGCGAAGGCGATGAACATTACGTGCATCGACGCCCCCCGTCACGTCAGCGAGATCCAGCTGGCCCAGTTGCAAACTCGCCCCGCCGTTGTGGTTGCGCCACCGTTGATCGTAGGCAGTCCCGTATCGTTCGAATGCCGCAATTACTCTTCGATTGTTACCGGCCCAAACCAGGTGGTCGTCATTGGCGAAGTCATCATGGCACACGTCGAGGACGACTACGTCATCAACCCAGAGCGCTGTCACATCAACAACGAGGCACTCGATCTCATTGCCCGTCTGCATGGTTCTGGCTGGTATGTTCGGGCGGGCGAGCGGTTCCAAATGCAGCGCCCCACCTGGGCCAATTGGCCTCCACCCCCTGCTGTCTCCGAATAGCTTTGCGCTGAGCCCGACGCTTCCCGGGCTTCCCCTACCCTGACCATCTTGGGTGCCCATGTTGTGCGTCAGGTTCGGGTGCTCGACTGGCCTGGAACTGTCCGTTGGAGCGAACGCTCTGCCACCCCTTCGCGAGCACGCTGTCGGTAAACGGTAAACTCTTACTCACTTGCAGTATGAGCAGAGTCATTCGGCACTGCTCCCCGTCGGCAAGGGAAGCGCTTATGACACCCACCACTTCTTACGACGCCGTAGTCATCGGTACCGGTATCGCTGGTCTGGCCACCGCGTTAGCCCTGACACGAGAAGGCGTGCGAACCGCCCTGCTTGGACCCAAGCGCCCGTTGGCGGAGGCAACAGCAGACGCGTACGACCCACGGGTATACGCGATTTCCCCGGCCAGCCGTGATTTTCTGGCGCGACTTGGGGTGTGGGGCGCCATGCCGGCACAACGTGTGTCGCCAGTCTCGGGAATGGAGGTTTATGGCGATCGGGGCTCGGTGCTTCGTCTCGACGCGCTGCAGGCCGGCCGTGCCGAGCTTGCCTACATCGTCGAATCCACCGAGGTCGAGCGTGCTTTGCGCGCTGCCCTGCAGGTATTTGGCGTGCCCTGGATCGAAGCGAACTTCGCCGGACTGATGCGTCGGGTCGACAGTACCGACCTGGAGCTCATCACGAACACCAACCAACGCATGGCCGCTCGCCTCGTCGTCGGCGCAGACGGCGCCAACTCGCCACTACGGAGCGCGGCAGGGATTGACGTTCGTCGACGCGAATACGCCGCCACCGGCCTTGTTATTCACCTGGACGCCGAACTCCCGCACGGCGGCACCGCATTTCAGTGGTTTACGCCGCTAGGCATCCTGGCTCTGCTCCCTATGCCTGCAACTTCCTCTGGCCCACAAGTGTCCATGGTATGGTCGCTGCAGCGCGCGCTCGCTACCGAGCTCCTGGCCTTGCCGCGCGACGCGCTGCACCCGCGCCTGATCTCCATGTTGCAAGAAGCTACCCAGGGGAGGTTAGGCAATTTGACGCCGCGGTCCCAACTACATGGTTTCCGGTTGTCATTGCAAACCGCCCGTACCATGGCTGCCGATGGCATCGCGCTGGTAGGTGACGCCGCGCATGTCGTCCATCCCTTGGCGGGACAAGGCTTGAACCTGGGCTTAGGTGACGCCGCGGCACTCGCCGCCGCCGTGGGCAAACGCGAAACCTGGCGACAGCCTGGGGATGCGCGTGTGCTACGTCGGTATCAACGTGCACGGGCAGAACCCGTCGTCGCGATGCAGTTTGCCACCGACGGTCTGTATCAACTATTTAATGTCGCGCTCCCTCCCGTGGCCTGGCTGCGCAACACGGGGATGGCTTTGGTCGATCGCCTGCCCTTTGCCAAGCGCTTTCTCATCGAGCGCGCCTCTAGCTTTTAAGCGGATTTTTCGCAAAGGATGTACATGCTCGCCTTGTTGCAACAATATCTGGGTCTCCGTGACCGAGTGGACGGCACTGCCCTACCCGCAGTGCTGACACTATTTGCTTTCGTTTTGATGTTCTCGTTGTCAACACCCGCGAGGGCCAATGACACGGACCAGGTCAAACAGCAATTTGAGGAACGTTTCCCGGGCGTCGTGGTGGATGAAGTCTTCACCACACCGTTTGGACTTTACGAAGTTCAGATCGACGAAACGCTCGTTTATACGAATGCATCGGTTGATTGGGTTCTGGAAGGCGTGCTCATCGATGCAGTCAACCGTAGAAACCTGACTGCGGCGCGCCAAGAGCAGTTGAATGCCGTGCCTTTTGGTGAGCTGCCGCTAGAGCTGGCTTTTGTGCAAGTGAAGGGCGATGGCAGTCGGCATATCGCTATCTTCGAAGATCCCAATTGCCCTTACTGCAAACAATTACGCCGCACGCTGGAAGACATTGACAATCTCACCATCCATACATTTTTGTACCCAATTTTGTCACCCGATTCGCGGGCCAAGACAGAGGCCGTGTGGTGCGCAGAAGACAAGGTCGCCGCTTGGGAAGCCTGGATGTTACGCGATGAGGAGCCCGCGGCCGCCGCTTGTGATGCCCCGATCGACGAGTTCATTAATGCCGGCCAACAGCTACGCGTGCGGGGTACGCCGACCATTTTCTTCCAGGACGGCAGCCGCGTGAGCGGGGCATTACCGCGTCCTCTTTTGGAGCAACGACTGGCGCGCGCGGCTCGCTAGTTAACTGCTACCCCAACGGCCGCGACAACGCTTTTGCGCCATGCGTTTCGGAATAACTGCCAAGCTTTTTCTCGCCATCCTGGCCACCTGTCTTGTGGTCGCAGTGGCGATGGGCGTCGCCATGCGTTACACGTTACAAACAGGATTCAGAAGCTACGTCGAGCAACGGGAGCAGCAGCGTGCGACGGCGCTAGCTCTGGTATTGAGCGAACTTTACAGTGAAGGTAACGGCTGGGATTTCTTGCGCGAACAGCCGCGCCGCTGGTGGCGCATACTCCGCTCTGCCCCCGACCGCGTCCGCGGTGGCGAGCGCCGAGAAGGCTATACACCGCCGCCCCCGTTTTATCTGGTGGACGAGGAAGGTCAGCTCGTTGCTGGGGCACCGGCAGAGTCGGGCGATCATAACGCTACGCCCCGTTATCCCGTGGAAGTCGACGGCCAAACCGTGGGTTGGCTGGTGATGCAGCCCCGCAGTCGGGGCCCCGACGCCCTCGATCAACGCTTTCTGACCGAGCAATTAAAGGCCACGTGGATCATCAGCGCCCTGTCGTTACTGTTGGCTGCGCTGGTCAGCAGTCTGTTGGCGCGCACCTTCCTGGCTCCCGTGCGGCGCATCGGACGTGCTACCCATCAACTGGCCGCGGGCAATTATGGGACGCGGGTGCCGGTCTCCTCTAGTGACGAGCTGGGTCAGCTAGCGCAGGACTTCAATCATCTCGCCGTCACCTTGGAACGCAACGAAAAACTGCGCCGCGACATGATGGCTGATATTTCTCATGAGCTGCGTACACCACTGGCGATCCTGCGCGGAGAACTCGAAGCCATGCAAGACGGAGTGCGTACTTTGTCGCCCGAGTCGATTGAATCCCTGCGGGTGGAAGTGGCCACCCTGAACCAGCTGATAGACGACTTACACGAGCTGACCCTTGCGGACGCGGGCGCGCTGGATTACCGCATGACACAAGTCGATGTCGTCGCACTGGTGAGGGCCGCCTGCCATGGCTTCGCTGACCGCATGGCAGAAAAATCGCTGCGGCTCGAGATTGGTTTGCCGCAAAAACCCGTTTTCATTGAGGGCGATCCACAACGCCTGACCCAACTTTTCAACAACCTGCTGGAAAACTCGCTGCGGTACACCGATGCTGGGGGCACACTGCAAGTGGCGATGCACACGGATGCTCAACGCGCCTACATAACCTTCCAGGACTCTGCCCCCGGTGTTCCTGAAGACCTATTGCCGCGTTTGTTCGAACGGCTATACCGCGCAGAATCATCACGCAGCAGGGAAAGTGGTGGCTCGGGCCTGGGACTGGCGATTTCGCTTCGCATCGTTGAGGCCCATCGCGGCACCATCGAAGCCGTGCCCTCGAGTTTGGGAGGCATTTGCATGGCGCTCAGCTTCCCTTTGTTGTCATCGTAGGCTTCCATCACCATGCCACGCATTCTGATCGTCGAAGACGAACCCAAACTTGCCGCCCTCTTGCGGGATTACCTCGAGTCCGCTTCGTATGCCACAGAATGGATTGCAGACGGCAGCAGGGTCATAGACGCAATTCGGCAGAATCCACCGGATGCGATGCTGCTGGATATCATGCTGCCAGGCAAGGACGGCCTGGACATCATGCGCGAGCTGCGCAGTTTCAGCCAGTTACCCGTCATTATGGTAACGGCGCGCGTGGAAGAAATTGACCGCTTGCTAGGATTGGAGTTGGGCGCAGACGACTACATTTGCAAGCCATTCAGTCCTCGGGAGGTCGTCGCTCGCGTGAAGGCCTTACTGCGTCGAGCCCAACTGCGCCCCCTGGACGGAGCCAACCATCACATACTGCACGTCGACCCCACCACGCATACCGCGCGTTATAACGGGCAAACGCTCGACCTCACCCCCGTGGAGTTCAGGTTACTGCACACTCTGGCCAGTGCACCAGGCAAGATCTTCACACGCGATGAATTGCTCGATCGCTTATATGATGATCATCGGGTAGTCACCGACCGCACAGTCGATACTCACATCAAGAACCTGCGGCGCAAACTGGAAGCGGTGCAGCCCGATGAAGATCCGATTCGTTCAATCTATGGCGTCGGATACAAACTGGAGCTCGACACGTCAGAGTCCTGATGCAACCCGGGCTCAGGACGCAAGCATGAGCATGTCGCCTCACGGCGCGGTGTCAACTTCACAGTTTCTCCGCAATTTCCTCATATTTTTCTCAAGGCGCCGCCGTATTCTCTAGTCATTGGCCGACGGCCCGGATCTACCGGCAAGCAAGATGCTGGAGCTGGGTCATCGCAGCGGCCAAATCCCAAACGTAGTGCGCTCCGCCTACCCAACTCGACTGGAGGTAAACCGTGAAAAAACTTCGCTTAACACATCTTGCTGTTGCTACCAGCCTCGCGCTCGGCCTTTCGGCCGCTGCCATGGCTCAATCGCCCCAACCGGCCTCAAACGACGCCCCGGAGCAGCGCAGCGAGTTCCGCGGCCCCCACAGCAAGGCGCGGCACATGCATCTGAATGGTTCTCGCTTTGTGCACTCCGGCAAGCGGGGGTACCACCATATGGAACGCTACGGGTATGCAGGGCCCGGCACGGCATTCTTGCGCGGGCTGGATCTGACGGAAGAACAACGCGATAAGATCTTCGAAATTCGCCACGCGTCCGCACCCGCTCTGCGCGAGGCATACAAGGAACTTGCCAAGGCCAAACGTGAGCTACGAGCACTAGCACAGGCTGCAGAATTCGAGGAAGCACGCGCCCAACAAGCGGCAGACGCTGCGGCAAAAGCTTTCGCGCGGCTTCATGTGCAACGCGCCAAAGACACCCATGCCGTACTCGCCGTGCTGACTCCCGAACAGCGGCAGAAACTGGACGAACGCAAGCAACGCAGCGAAGAGCGGCGTGCCGAACGCCGTGCGCAGCGCGGTTCCCGCGGCTCAAACGAGGCGGCGCCCCGTGTAGATCTGCCTGCCCAGCAATAAAAGCCTACCCGGCTGGTGCACCGGAGTGCGCGCGGCCGGAGCCAAGTATAAGGGCGCGCTGGTGGGCAGCGGCGGTCGCCGTCGCCAGCTCGGACCCAACAGCCGCCACGCTGCTGGCTAGGTTCCATAGCGCGCGCATCCAACCCCCCGGGAACTCCAATCAGCAGCCTTGTTCCAAGTTTGTTGGTTCTCACGTCAATGACGACAGGTGGTATTGCCCCTGCCTGACTGCCTCAGGGAGCAGCTGGAATCGTGAGCGCTAGGCGCCGGTTTTCGGATTGCGTTCTAATACCGTCAGACCAAGGTCAAAGTTTGATATCACCCGCCGCGGTATTTCGGACTCCCGGTGCCGCGCCGTTGTCCGTGACGGAGCGGCTGTGACACCAAGGCGGATAGACAACACATAGGTACCAACAAAGAATAAATCGAAGCATGACACTCTTATCGTCCCGAGGGCTCCGACTCGTTCTTCTTCTTGCCGTTCTTATCGCGCTCGGGGTAGCCGTCAAGGCACGGTATTTCACCCCTGAACCCCCGCCACGCTTCACTACCGCAGTGGCGGTGCGCAAAAATCTTGAAGACACCGTGCTGGCTGCTGGAACCTTGGAGGCCTACCGACTGGTCAGCGTCGGGGCCCAGGTATCGGGGCAGTTGAAATCGCTGCATGTCGAATTGGGTGATTATGTCGAGGAAGGACAGCTCATTGCCGAAATTGACTCGATGACCCAACAAAATGCTTTGCGTAACGCAGAGGCAGCATTGCTCACGGTGCAAGCGCATCGACGCGCGCAGGAAGCTGCGCTTAAGCAGGCGCAATTGGAGTTCAATCGCCAGAGAACCATGCTGGCGCAAAATGCCAGCTCGCGGCAAGATTTCGAGACTGCCGAAGCCACGCTGGCCACTATTAAGGCACAGCTGGCGGCCCTGGATGCAGAGCTTTCACAGGCAGCCATTGCCGTCGATACAGCCAAGGTCAACCTGGGCTATACACAGATCCGAGCTCCCATGAGCGGCACGGTAGTGGCCGTGGTCGCCCAAGAAGGCCAAACGCTCAATGCGAACCAGCAAGCTCCCACGATTATTCGCCTTGCCCAACTTGACACCCTGACGGTGAAGGCAGAGATCTCTGAAGCGGATGTCGTGCGGGTGAAACCCGGCATGCCGGTTTATTTCACCATTCTGGGCGACCCCGAAACTCAATACCACGCCAAGCTGCGCAGCATCGAACCCGCGCCCGAGTCCATCACCACAGAGACCTCCTCCTCTGCGAGCAGCAGCACGAATACCAGCTCAGCGGTGTACTACAACGGCTTGTTCGACATTCCCAACCCGGACGGAACGTTGCGGATTGCGATGACCGCACAAGTCACCATCGTGCTTGATCGAGCGGAAGATGCAGTCGTCATTCCGTCGTCCGCCTTGCAAATCGACCCCCAAACCAAACAACAATTTGTGCGCGTGTTGAACGACCAGGGCGAGCCGGAGGTACGTTACATCAAGGTGGGTATCGACAATAACGTCGAGGCCGAGATCCTTGAAGGCGTGCGTCCCGGCGAGCGCGTGGTTACCGGCTCTGGCCTGGCCGCGCCCCGCGCGCCACAGGGCAGTCGTAGTCCCCGCATCAGGTTGTAGCCATGACCGCTCAATCGTTGCACACACAGCCATTGCTCGAACTACATGGCGTTACGCGCGAATTTCCCGCAGGTGACGAGAAGATCGCCGTTCTCAAGGACATTAACCTGTCCATCTATGCAGGCGAGATGGTCGCCATTGTGGGCGCTTCCGGTTCGGGTAAGTCGACCTTGATGAATATTCTGGGTTGTCTCGATCGCCCCACTCGCGGTACCTACAAAGTTTCAGGTCGCGCCACTAACAGATTGAACCCTGACGAACTTGCTGCACTGCGACGCGAGTATTTCGGGTTCATATTCCAGCGCTACCATTTGCTGCCCGAACTGACGGCGGTCGGCAATGTGGAAGTACCCGCCGTCTATGCGGGCAAACCGCGCAACAGCCGACGCGAACGCGCAGTCTCATTATTGCAGCGTCTTGGCCTCGGTGAACGGCTTACGCATCGTCCCAGCCAGCTCTCGGGCGGCCAGCAGCAACGCGTCAGCATTGCTCGCGCGCTCATCAACGGGGGCGAGGTCATTCTCGCCGACGAGCCCACCGGTGCGCTCGACAGCCAAAGCGGCGAAGAGGTGATGCGCATACTCCAGGAGCTACATAGAGAAGGCCACACCATCATTATCGTGACCCACGACATGCAAGTGGCCCAACATGCGGAGCGCATCATCGAGCTCAGCGATGGCGAGATCATCAGCGATACACGCCGCGCTCCTGAGTCGCCGAGCCAGCCGGATGCGAGCGCCGTACCCGCCGCGAAGAAACTGACGCCAGCATCTGACACGCAGCTGCCCTGCGCAACAAAGCCACATGCCTCCGCCCCGTCCCGAGACACTTCTGCGGAGGCGGTTACGCACGGGCCGGCTGCCGCCCTGCAGCATCGCGACGATGCGGGCGGAGCGCGGCACAATACCCCAGCGTCTAAAAAATCACAGAAGGATGCGAACCAATCCAGCCTGACTGCCCAGTGGGATCGTTTTCAAGAGGCATTCCACATGGCACTGCTGGCTATGAATGCTCACCGCTTGCGCACCTTTCTTACCATGCTAGGCATCATTATTGGCATTGCCTCGGTCGTGTCTGTGGTGGCCCTAGGGGAAGGCTCGAGCCGGGAAATTCTGGAACGCATCAGCGCCATGGGTACCAACACTATTGATATCCGCTCCGGTCGCGGGTTCGGGGATGAACGTTCGGGTCGAATTCAGACCCTGGTCCCTGCAGACGCCTATGCGTTGGCGCACGAAGAATACGTGGATAGCGTGACGCCTGTGGTCACCACCAGCGCGAGCCTGCGTTACGGCAATGTCTCGGCCAACGGGAATATTAACGGCGTCGGCGAACAGTTCTTTCGCGTACGCGGATACGAAATCAGCGACGGCATTGCGTTTGATGCCGACGCGGTGCGCCGGCAAAGTCAGGATGTGGTCATCGACACCAACACTCGCGATACTTTATTTGGCCCGAATGTCGATCCGCTCGGCAAAGTTATTTTGTTGGGCAACTTACCGGCCCGGGTTATCGGGGTCACTGCGCCTCCACCCAGCGCCTTTGGCGCCAGCGATACCTTGAATGTCTGGCTACCGTACACCACGGTGATGTATCGCATTCTCGGTCAGTCGCATCTGCGCAGTATTACGGTGCGCGTTGCGGATCACGTGCCTACCGACGTGGCCGAACAAAGTCTGGTCGAGCTTTTAACACGACGCCACGGTGTGCAAGATTTCTTTGTGATCAACAGCGACAGTATTCGCCAAACCGTGCAGAGCACGACGGCCACAATGACGTTGCTGATCTCCGCAATAGCAGTGATCTCACTTGTGGTGGGCGGCATAGGCGTGATGAATATCATGTTGGTCTCGGTTACCGAGCGTACCCGGGAGATCGGCGTGCGCATGGCCGTAGGCGCACGCCAGAGCGACATCATGACGCAGTTTTTGATAGAAGCCGTGCTGGTCTGCCTTCTCGGGGGCGCGTTAGGAATTCTGGCTGCGCTCGGCATCGGTGAACTGATCGAACGCCTGGGGAGTGAAAGCTTCACGATGGTGTACTCCACCACCTCCATGGTGGCAGCCTTTGCAAGCGCTACTCTGATCGGCGTCGTGTTTGGATTTTTGCCCGCGCGTAACGCCGCCCGGCTCGATCCCGTGGAGGCCTTGGCACGTGAGTAACCCCAGCGTAAGTGTCCCGATCATGAAATCGCCCTTAAGCTCTCTGCCTTCTACCAACGCGCGCTGGATGATCCGCGCCGCCGTCACCTTGGTGGCTGCGATCGTACTGGCTGGCTGCGGCGCCCTGCACACGACCCAGTACGAACGGCCTCAAGTGACCGTGCCGACCGCATGGCGGGCCACGGACGTCGACCACGAATCGTACGCTGTACAGACAGACGATTGGTGGAAGCGCTTTAATGACCCTGCCCTTGACGCGCTCATGAACGAGGTGCTGCGCTCCAACAACGACCTTGCTGCTGCTACCTTGCGGGTACGACGCGCGCAGCTGCAGGCAGGATTGGCCCGCACCGATATGTTCCCAACGTTGGGTGCCAGTGGCAGTGCACGCGTTGATCGGGCGTTACGTGACAGTGCCGATCGTACGGAATCTTATTCTGTCTCGGCGTCCGTTGGTTACGAGGTGGATTTGTGGGGGCGATTCGCCCGCCTACGCGACGTTGCCGATTGGGAAGCCTTGGCGACCGAGGAAGACCGTCGCGCCACCCGGCTTGCGCTCATAGGGACGACCCTCAATCTGTACTGGGAAGGGGCCTTTCTCAATCAGCATATTGCTACCGCCGAAGAGAGCATTGACTACGCCGCCCGCACCCTCGAGCTGGTCCGCAGTCAGTTCAAAGCAGGTGCGGTTTCGGGCCTGGAGCTCGCAGAGGCTGAGCGCAATCTGGCGAACCAGAAGGCGAACTTGACGCAGCTCTACCAGCAACGGGTCGAAGTTCTAAACGCCCTGTCGATTCTGTTGAACGCCCCACCCTCACAGAATGTGCCCGTACCCCCGGTCTTGCCGGAAGCGATGCTCCCGGAAGTGAGCCCGGGCTTGCCCGCTGAGCTGCTGAGCCGTCGTCCCGATTTGCGGGCCGCCGAACTCCGGCTACGGAGCAGCCTCGCGCATACCGACGTGGTCCGCACCAGCTACTACCCAACGCTTTCGCTCACGGGCTCGCTCGGCGGGGTAAGCAGTGCACTGGCGACCGTTCTGCAAAACCCGATTGCCGCGCTTGGAGCCGGAATAACTTTGCCATTCCTGCAGTGGCGGGAAATGCAGCAAAACATCGCTGTGTCGAAGGTTGAATATGAAGAGGCGGTTACGCAGTTTCGCCAGGCCTTGTACGATGCACTGGCTGAAGTCGAGAACACCTTATCACTTAGGCAATCGCTGGAGACGGAGGCCGCTTTGTTGCAAGAAGTGCTGGCCGCGGCGCAAGAAGCCGAGCGCCTTTATGAAGTGCGTTATCGCTCGGGCGCAGTGGCCCTCAAGGCATGGCTGGATGCACAAGAACATCGACGTCAGGCCGAACTTGCGGTGGCACAAAACCGATTGCAACGCTATCGTGCTCAGGTATTGCTATTTCAGGTTTTGGGCGGAGATATGCCCGACACCGCCACATAGCGCCTTCCCTTATCCATCGAGTCAACCAGGGTAAGCATCCAGGCGCCCGTCTATGTCGCTATCAAGTCGAATCCATCAGTCATGAGCGCATTGCAGCTTTACATTCTGCCTATCGTCCTACTTGCCGTGTCGAATGTTTTTATGACCTTCGCCTGGTATGGACATTTAAAGTTCGGACACAAGCCACTCGTCTTAGTCATTTTGGTGAGCTGGCTCATTGCCCTGGTTGAATACTGTTTTGCTGTTCCCGCTAACCGCTTGGGCCATCATGTATACAGTGCGGCCGAGCTGAAAACCATGCAGGAAGTGATCACGCTCACCGTGTTTGCTGGTTTTTCGGTGCTGTATTTGGGTGAAAGCCTGACCTTGAACCACCTGGTGGGGTTCGGTCTTATTTGCCTGGGCGCGTACTTTGTCTTTCGGGGGCCATTCTAGTTTGGCCCCGTTTGAATGCTCAGGGTGCGCAACGGTTTGCTGGCGGCTCAAAGTTACGATGCTCCCACACACAAGCGACGCAACGACCTAATCCTTGAGTGTCTCATGAGCCGCTACCGCTCCCTGACGCCAGTAACTTGACGCACGAATGCGAGACTTGTCGATGCCGCGCGTCTCAACCAGATACTGCCGTACTGCTCGCATCACACCGTATTCGCCTGCACCCCACACATAGCCTTCGCCCGCGACAGGCAACTCAAGATGACGCACAGCCTCTAGCAGGGGTTCGGGCTGGGTCAGATCGGCGTACTCCACCCACTGCACCCGCAGATCGGCCCGCGTTGCCAGGTCGATGCGTGCCTTCGCCTCACGCACATAAGCAACGACGATCACTGGCTTGCCTTCGGGCAACTCTTCCAGGCGACGTGCGATAGCCGGCAACGCGCTCTCGTCTCCGATGAACACATGCCAGTCGAACTCCATGGGAATGACGAACGACCCACGGGGCCCCGCGATCCCCAGGCGCTGCCCCGGCTGTGCCTGACGTGCCCACTCCGTAGCCGGGCCGGCATCATGCAGCACAAAGTCAATGTCGAGTCGTCCGGCGTGCGGATCGAATCGGCGCGGCGTGTAGTCGCGCGCGGCAGGTGGCGTTACCCCTTCGGGATAGCGCGGCCCGTCGGTGTTCAGGCGCGGCAAAACCGGTTCATCGTGTGGTTGTGCGGGGAAAAACGTTTTGACATGATCATCGAACGACGCCGAAACGAAGTCTGCCAGGTCTCCCTCGAGCCTAACGCGCACCATATAGGGCGTTAATGGTGTCACCTCACGCACGGTGAGCATGCGCGCTTTCAAAGGATGGCGCACACGCTCCACCGAGAGTTGGGCTTTTTCATTCTGTACCGACATAGTCAAGACTCCTGATAAGTAACGGCTGTCGTCGCGAGGACGTCGTTAATTTCACGTGTCGCGCGCTCTAGAATCGCTGCGATCTTTATCTGCGCATCGGGGCTGGAATCGCTGGCCTGAAACAGTGCATGGCGAAGATCGCGACGCGCGTGCACAAACTGTGGCATCCACCCTGTGGCTTCGACAGCACGGCTCTCGTCAACCAGATGCAGTTTCATCCAGGCCATTTTCCGAGCCATATGACGCAAACGCGCCAACAAGCGATCGACCTGGGCACGCTGCCGCTCAAGCGATTCGCGCCCCGAGTCGGTAAGTGCATAGGATTTGCGCCGCCCACTGACGCTTACCGACACAACACCCTCTTCAACCAAAGTGGACAAGGCCGGGTAAATGACCCCAGGGCTGGGAGAATAGGAGCCGTTAGAAAGGTCTTTTAGCGCGCGCGCCAGTTCATACCCGTGCTGGGGTTGCTGCTCGAGCAAGGCAAGCAGCATCAGCTGCAATTCGGCTGCTCGAAATTTTCGCCCCCGGATTAATTCGCTGCTTTCATTCATACGCGATCCAAGCGTCTAGCGGTGGTGTCGCACGAAACCAAACCACCCAAGCGATTAAAAGCCTCAGCTACTGCCTAGGCCATTCGATAACCCTGGCAACACAACCGAAGCTAGGGAAGGTTTGAGCGTACGTCGTCACCGCTGATTAATATCGTACGATATATCGTACGATATGTTTCGTCAACTCACGTCGGCCGCCACTGATGGACGTAGCCGAAGCAGGGTTCTGAGGAATCTGAGATGATGCGCCGGGGACGAGGATCAGCAAGCAGGTGCGACGGGGGAACTAGCCCCGCCATGGGTCGTTGGTGCTGAAACTCGTTGCGAGGGCGCGCTCACAGGCGCGCAAAAACAACCGATGCTGCAGCGGGCAATCCTGCCGTAGGCACGAGGTCAGGAATTCGAACGAGCCAACTGATGTTGAGATGCTGACCTTAAGTGCGCGTTCGATTCCGTGGGACAAGCCTAGCGCTTGTGAGAAGGTGACGCCAGCCATGAAGTATCGCGATCACAGCCTGCCGGCAGGTGTGGAGTGGACGTATTTGCGGATGAGGTTCAACAACGTTGCACACTTAAACTCAAACCGGCCACCGTCGCTTGGAGAAAGGCCTTCAGGCGTATGCTGCGCAATCTGCTTCGACGCATACGCCGTGTACAGCCCACAGCCTGAATTTACAGGGCGATAAATTGCTAAGGAAGGCATCAACTGCCCTCCCACCCCTCATAATGACTAATTACTGAATAGTTATTTTCTTCTCGCTGATCACGTGCCCCCACCGCTCGAACTCAGAGTGAATACGCTTGACCAAGGCTTCCGAGCGGGGATCGTCGGCCATGAAGCCCGTATTACGCAACGTTTGAGCTACCGAGAGATCTTTCAGCGCGTTGGCAATCATCGCTTGCAGATCCTGCGCGACCTCGTCGGGCGTATTGGCAGGAGCGAACACCGCAAACCAGGCCAGCGATTCGAAGTTGTTAAGCCCTAACTCATCCAATGTTGGAACATTGGGCAGCTCGGGCAACCGCTCGCGACTCGTCACGGCCAAAGGACGCACTCGCCCTGCTTGGGTGGCAGGCACTGCCGCACTGGGCACGTCAACCAGAAAGTCTACATCCCCAGCCATCAACGCCTGCATGGCCGGTGCGCCGCCTCTGTATGGTACATGTACACCGTTGAACCCGCTTTCGTTCATCATGAGTTCAAGGGTAAGGTGCAATGACGTGCCCGCTCCCGGACTGGCATAGTTCAATTTCCCGGGATGCTCTTTGCCGAAAGCAACGAGATCCTCGTAGGAACGAAAATCTGAGTTCGAGTTCACCATGAGTACGTACGGTGTGTTGGCAACACCGGCAATCGGCGTAAATGACTGCTTCGGGTCGTAGCGCAAACTCGAATACAGGTGCGGCGCGATCACCATGGCACTGGAACTACCCCACAAGAGTGTGTAACCGTCGGGCGCCGAGTTTGCAACCCGCGCAGTACCGATGGTGGAGCCCGCTCCGGCGACATTTTCGACGACGAACGGCTGACCGCTTTGACTTTCTAGGGACTTTGCAACAATTCGTGCAATGATGTCAGTTGGGCCCCCTGGCGCAAAGGGAACGATCAGCGTGACGGGTCGCTCGGGATATTTTGCGACGGCCGCACTTCCTGACACATACATTAGAACTGAGCAAAACGCAGCAATAGTTTTTCGAATATTTAACATTCGAGGTCTCCTTTATGAACCCTGCCACTACTACATTAGTTTCGGCGACGACGCTGAAAAAACGCATTGATTCTTTGTTCGGCTTCGCCACCCGTTCTTGCTAAAGCGGCCACCATCGATTCCGCAAACATGCCATCTTCTGCTGACATATCGCAAATCCGGCTGATGGCATTGATGATGGCGTAATTCGACAAATACGCGTTGCTAGCAATCTGTTGGGCTAGTTCCAGCGCTTTATCCAGCCCTTTTCCATCTTCAACAACGTAATGTGCGAGGCCAAGTTTTTCGCCTTCGCACGCAGTATATTTACGGCAGGTGAGCATCATTTCCACCATGCGTCCTGCTCCAATGACGCGAGGAACTCGTACTGAGCCACCACCACCCACAAATATGCCGCGCTGCCCCTCGGGTAATTGAAAGAAGCAGCTTGTTTCGGCCACCCGCACGTGAGTAGCCGTGGCGAGCTCTAACCCGCCGCCAATCACGCCACCCTTCAAAACCGAAATAACTGGCACCTCGCCAAATTGAATCTTATTGAAGACGGCGTGCCAGCGACGCGAGTGGCGGACCCCATCGAATGGCGTGCGATTAGGCTGGGATAATCGTTCGATCAAATCCAGGCCTGCGCAGAAGTGCTCGCCTGCCCCCTGAAGGATAATCACACGGACATTAGCCGGCGGCTCAGAAAATACCGCGTCCAACTCATCCAAGAGCGCATCGTTGATTGCGTTACGCTTGTCCGGTCGTTGCAGCGTAACCAGGGCGATCTGCCCTTGCTCCTGAACATCAATAAAAGAGTAGTCGATCGACATAAATGATCAGGCAAAGGCCTATTGAACAGCTTAATCTTGCGTTTGCAGGGGTAACCCCAGCATGACACGCCTGGACAACCAGGCGCTTGGACGATAGCGGGGCTCACGATAAGTTCTGTATAGAGCTTCCAAGATGCGTAGTATTCGCCGTGGCCCCATGCGCTCGGCCAGCTCAAACGGGCCGAGTGGGTACCCCAGCCCCAACTTGACTGCTTTATCGATATCATCGGGCGTGGCAATGCGATGCTGGGCCATATCACACGCAATCGCGACAATTTGCGCAATGATGCGTTGAGCCACAAATCCCGGGCTGTCTCTCAGGAGACTGACTTTCGCGCCATCGGTCGTAAAGAGGCCGAAGGCTGCATCGCGATACTCTTTCCGTACCCCAGGAGCAAACATGAGACAGCGACGCGTGTCGATGTCCACTAAAGCATCGACCGCAACTGCCCTGAAAGGGTCAAGTCCAAGCTGCAAGCAGGTCGTCGTCGTGTCTTCGCCGACCGGCGTAACCACGATAAGCGCATTGTCGCTTGGTTGATCTCCATCTTCCGGCTCGATACCGCATCTACTTAACACGCTTCGCACGCGATCGGCCAAATCGGGCTCGACACTTGAGACCCAGACGGGCACATTGCACGATAAGACGCTATCGTGGTCTGCTCGAACTTGCGCGGCGACTGCCGCAATCGGCTGCGCCTTTCCGTCGTGATACGAATAAAAGCCCCGCCCGGATTTACGCCCTAACAAGCCTGCCTGAACTTGACGTTCCAGCCATGGCGTAATGCGAAACCTCGGTTCCTGCTGGTATGCCTCGTAGAGTGACGTCATGACCGTGAGTGCTACGTCCAACCCAATGAGATCCAGAAGTTGGAAGGGGCCCATGCGGAAGCCCGCGCAATCGCGCATGATGGCGTCAATGTCGTAAATTTCGGCGATACCTTCGGCACGAATCCGAAGCGCTTCCGGGCCATAGGCGCGGCCTGCGTGATTGACAACAAAGCCAGGTAAGTCAACGGCGCGTACGGCTTCATGCCCCAAGGTGCGCGTGAGCGCAGCCACGTCGTCAACCACCGCGGGGCGGGTTTGCTGTGCGGCGATCACTTCTGCAATCCGCATCCTGGGTACGGGGTTGAAAAAATGCCACCCCACCACCCGCTCTGGATGCTGGCACGCCGACGCAATCGCGGTAACCGAAAGCGATGACGTATTAGTCGCGAGTACGGCCTCATCCCCCACGATCGGTTCCAGACGCCGAAAGAGGTCCTGCTTTGCTTCAAGATTCTCAGCGATCGCTTCGACAACTACAGCGCAAGGGGCCAGAGCCTCCAAGTTGCGAACTGTCTGAACACAGCGCAGCGTCGCGTCCCGCTTTGCCGCGGTCATCAAGCCTCGCTCCGCCATGGTTCCGAGTTGCTGCTCGATGAAACGGAGAGCGGAGTGTGCCGCCTCGGGCCGAACGTCAAAAAGAAACGTGGGCATGCCCGCCATGGCGAACAGCTGAGCTATTCCCTGACCCATCGTGCCCGCGCCGACAACTCCCATCGTCGGCCGTGCTTCGTGCAGATGGGTTGCCATCTTAGAGCACCTCCGCGAGTCCTAGCACGGCCGTCGACTGCGCAGCTGCGGCAACGCCCCCGTTTCCATGCACGAGAGCCACCTCAGCGTCAGGCACTTGGCGCGGACCGCATTCACCGCGCAATTGAAGGACTGCTTCAATCACTTCGAAGGCTCCGTACATATTCGGATGTACGCATGAAAGACCGCCTCCATTGGTGTTCACCGGCAAACGGCCGCCGGGGGCAATGGCACCGTTCTCAACAAACGCGCCCCCCTCTCCTTTCTTGCAGAAGCCCAGGTCCTCAAGAAAAACCACTGTGTTAATCGTGAACGCATCGTAGAGTTGAACGACATCCACGTCGTTGATGCTGATGCCGGCGGCACTCAATGCGCGGGGGCCCGATTCAGCAGCCGGGGTGACGGTCAAGTCATGCATACTCGATACTTGCCGGTGCCACACAGCCGTCTCTGACGATAGGACATACACCGGCACGTTCGGACTGTCTTTCGCCTTATCGGCCCGGGTCATCACGAAGGCCCCTGCACCATCGGTGACCAAGCAACAGTCGAGCTTCGACAGCGGAGAGCTCACCATCGGCGCAGCCAACACGTCGTCGATAGTCAAAGGGTCGCGTCGTGTTGCCTCTGGATTTAATTGTGCCCACTGACGCGCCGCGACTGCCACCTCCGCCAGCTGGCGGCGCGTCGTGCCGTACTGATGCATATGCCTTGATGCAATCAGCGCGTAGCCCGATGGGGGCAGGAAGGGTGCGTAAGGACTTTCGAAGGGAAAGGGGTCGAGCAAGGTTCGTGCAGCCAATCGCTCGCGCCGCGCCATCGTGTTCGTTTTCTGAGTGCTACCGTAGCAGACCAGCACATAGTTGCACTCACCTGCCGCAAGCGCCAACATGGCGTGCTTCAACTGCGATACAAATGCCGCACCGCCCACATTTGTACCCTCAATGAATCGAGGTCGAATGCCCAGATACTCCACCACGTTTAGGGGCCACATCGCAGCATTCAGGTTGGCCGTGGCAATGCCGTCAATATCCTGCATCGCAAGCCCGGCGTCACTGACCGCCCGATGTGCGGCCTCGGAGAGCAGCTCTACATCGGTGTACCCTGGCGCTTCACCGATCCCGGCTGTACCTACACCAATGATCGCGGTCTTTCCGCGTAATGAATGTACACTCATGACGCCTCACTTACGCTCTGGAAGATCAGCAATCCGGCATCGCCCTGTTGAACGACTTCAGCCTTAACCCGCTGCCCGATAACAACATGATCCGGGTGCACGCCTTCAACCCGTGACATCAGGCGCACACCCTCGTCGAGCTCGACAATTGAAACGTTGTAGGGTTTATTGGGATTCAAGCAGACTGTGGTTGTCGCATATACCCTGCCGTACCCACTCGGTTGCACCCACGTAAGAGCACGGCTCCCGCAGTGCGGGCAAAGCTGTCGTGGATAGAACACGTGCTTCTTGCACGAGTTACACAGTTGAATAAGAAACGTTCCTCGCGCCAACGCAGCCTCATACTCTGCCTGGGCGCCTACACTGGAGACAGATTCCTGTTGCGACATGACCTACTCCCAAAGGCTCCAGTCATCCTAATGCTCGCCGGATTTTTGGGGTAGATACATATCTGAAAATTGCTTTTGCAATATTGGAACGCTCGCGCGGGCCAGCGAGCGATTTTTGCATTTCAGGCAGCCAGTAAAGGAGTATTAATTTCGCGCCTCCGCCGCTTGCGACGCCTCCATTTCCTTCAAACGGCGACTCAAGAAATCGAGAAACACGCGCGTCTTGCGAGGAATGCCCTCACGGGCGAGCACCAACGCAGTCGCTTCCACCGGCGGACACTGCCACGCGGGCAAAATGGGGACCAAATCGCCCGATGCCAGATGAACCGAGCACATCGACCGGGGCAGGATCGCAAGCCCAACTCCGTTCAGCACCATTTCACGCGCAAGACGCATGCTATTGACCTGTATTCTCGGAACAATCGACAACCGCTTACGACTTTTAGGATCGCGTAATGAAAGCGTGCCCTCCCGTTGCTGAACGTCGGTTACTATGAATGAGTGCTCCTGTAATTCCGAGAAAGTTTTCGGTGCGCCTTGTCGGTCTATATACGAAGGGCTCGCAAATAGCCCACGCTGCAGTAATGCGAGTCGTCGAAGCGTTAACTGAGAGTCGGCAAGGCGTCCGAAACTGATCGCTACATCAGAATCATCCTCGATCAGATTCACCGGTGCGGTTGCGATGTCGATCACGAGTTTCAAGGCGGGGTACTTCAGCGCGAATTCAGAGATGGCTGTCCCTAACCAACGCGACCCGAACTCATTAGGGATACTCACTCGCAATACACCGGATACTTCTGTCCGCACCTCATCGGCCAAGCCTTCCAGCCGTACCACTTCCCGTTGAATGATGTCACAGCGTGCGTACAGTTCCTGACCGACCTCTGTAGGCGTGACCCGACGGGTGTTGCGCTTGAGAAGCAACATGCCCATTTCACGCTCAAGGTTGGCAAGGCGCCGGCTCAGGGTGGATTTGGCCACACCCATGTTCTCACTCGCCCGCGACAAGCTTCCGGCTCGCACCACCTCGTAGAACATCATCAACTCGTCCAAGCTGAAGGCGGTTTTCATGTGCGTCGAGCCCTTTGTTGCAAATATGGAACGATCTTTTGATTGTATGCGCCTTTTTTTGAAAGCTCCATGCGGGCTAGGATTCCCTTCATGCTAGCAATGCTTTTCTGAATTAACGCTATGTATCAAGATTCGCCATACTGGCCTTCTTACCTCCCCCGGAAACTGGTGAAGCCGTCGACGACGCTGTTCACTAACCTTTCGGTTTCCGCACTTCGCTTTCCGGAGCGGCCGGCCATACGATTCTTTGGCCGCGATATCAGCTACGCTGAACTGCGCGAGGCGGCGAATCGATTTGCCGGGTGGCTCCAGACAGAGGCACGTGTGGGCCCGGGCGACCGCGTAATGCTGTATATGCAGAATTGCCCGCAATGGCTGATTGCTTACTATGGGACGCTCCGCGCAGACGCGGTCGTCGTCCCGGTCAACCCCATGAACAAGGCCGCGGAGCTAAGCCACCTGGTTCAGGACTGCGAGCCCCGAGTAGTCGTCTGTTCACCAGAGCTCTTGGACCAGGTGCTCCAGGTGCGGGACAACTCCACGCTTACGCATACCGTTGTCGCGCCTTATTCCGACTATCTGCCCGCCGCCGACGAATTTGGACTCCCCGAGTGGATTACTGCAACGACCGGCGCCCTCCCTTCCGACTGTAGCCGCTGGATGGATACGCAAAACAATGACCTTCGGCCACGCGCCGCGCGCGCAAAGAACAGCGACCTCGCACTCATCAACTACACATCAGGCTCGACCGGACGCCCCAAGGGGTGCATGCATACCCACGAAACCTTCATGCACACGACCGTGGGTCTCGCCACCTGGCATGGTCATGCTCCAGGCACCGTTTTTCTCGGTGTCGCGCCCATGTACCAGGTGGCCGGATTATCGGTAGGCGTAAATTGCTGCATCTACGTAGGTGGCACCCTGGTACCGATGCCGCGCTGGGATCGTCGCCTCGCCGCAGCTCTGATTGCTCGCTACCGTATTCACTATGCGGGGATTGCACCCACTGCCATCATCGATATGCTGTCGGACCCGTCACTCGATCAATACGACCTTACAAGTTTGAAGCGCGTCAGTTTCGGCGGAGCGACCATGCCCGACAGTGTGTGGCAAACAATTCATCAACGGCTGGGGTTGAGCTTCATTGAAGCTTACGGTATGACGGAAACGGCAGCGACAACGCATATCAACCCTATCGACCACCCCCGTCGACAATGTGCAGGCATTTCCTTCTTCGATACAGACACCCTTATTGTCGACCCTGAATCGCTACAGGTGTGCAATGTGGGCGAAGACGGTGAGGTGCTCATTAGCGGTCCACAGCTATTCAAAGGGTATTGGCGCCAACCCGAAGCAACCGAAGAGAGCTATGTTGAAATCAATGGGAAGCGCTGGTTTCGCACAGGCGATATCGGTCGCATGGACGCCGACGGCTATCTCTACATTACCGATCGCGTTAAGCGCATGATTAACGCGTCGGGGTTCAAGGTGTGGCCAGCAGAAGTGGAGAATGCTCTTTACGCCCATCCAGCGATTAAGGAAGTTTGTGTTATTGGCTATCAAGACGCCTATCGTGGTGAGTCGGTCAAGGCCGTTGTCGTGCTTCACCCCGATCGGCGCAACGACAGCCGGGAAGAAGAGATTATTCAATGGGCTAAAGAACGTATGGCCGCCTACAAATACCCGCGCAAAGTTGAATTTGTAGACGCATTACCCAAGTCTCCAGTGGGCAAGATCCTGTGGCGCGACCTGCAGGAGGCCGAAAATCGCAAGGGAATCGAGCAATGAGCATGGTTGATCAACTTGGCGAGGCGGAATTTCAAACCTTTCTCGACTCGCTGAAGCGCTTTGTCTGGTCTGAGCTCGTCCCACGTGAACACGAGCTTGAAGCCAATGACCACGTCCCCCGCGATGTCATAGAAAAAATGCGCGGACTGGGGATATTCGGTCTTTCGATCCCACCCGAGTATGGGGGGCTCGGCCTCAGCATGCTGCAACAGGCCCGCGTGCACATGGTGTTGTCAGAAACATCGCAAGGGTTCCGTTATCCCTACGGCACCAACGTGGGTATAGGATCGCGGGCCATCATGCTCGATGGAACGCCAGAGCAAAAGGCGCACTATTTGCCTCGTCTTGCCGACGGCAGTCTGATCAGCGCCTTTTGCGCTACCGAACCCGAGGCAGGCTCAGACTTGGCCGGTCTCAAAACTAAGGCAGTTCGAGACGGGGCATCCTATGTTATCTCGGGCACCAAGCGATTTATTACCAACGCGGACGTAGCCGACGTCCTCACCGTTCTCGCACGTACCGGGGAGTCCGGCGCGCGCGGCATCTCGGCCTTTATTGTTGAGCGTGACAGTCCGGGGCTTAGCATCGGCAAACCCGAGAAAAAGATGGGACAACATGGGGGCGCCATATGCGACGTACATTTCGATGACGTCCGGGTCGCAAGCGAACAATTAATTGGAGGCGTTGAAAATAACGGCTTTCGCACCGCGATGCGCACTTTGGACGCGGGTCGCATTACCGTCGCTGCCAATACCATTGGCCAAATGCGTAGAGCCATCGACGAGGCGTCCCGATTTGCCCTCGAACGCCGACAGTTTGGACAGCCCATCGCGAAGTTCCAACTCGTGCAGGCGCTCTTAGCCGACTCGGAAACGGACTGGTTCGCAGCGCGCGTGGCGGTCGAGGAAGCCGCCCGCACTCTGGACACCACGGGTAGCGCCACCCGGGAAGCAGCGTGCGCAAAGCATTTTGCTGCTGAAGCTCTGGGCAGGGTCGCAGACCGCTGTTTGCAGGTACTGGGCGGGTCGGGCTACATCGCCGATTACCCGCTGGAGCGCATCTATCGTGATGCACGCGTCTCCCGTATCTACGAAGGAACGACGCAAATCATGCAACTCGTTATTGCGCGCGACTTACTGAAATCTTTCGGCTGACGCAAGGGCGAGCCGCTATCTGCACGCTTACCGACCGTAAGCTGACCGCAACCTTTCACCAGCACCCGATCTGCTTATTACCGCGCTACTAAACGCTCACCGCCACGAACATAGTGCGCCCGCATATACGTGTCACAAGCGTTTGGTGAGCGTTCACGTTAGCCTAACGAGGTGACGAAAACCCACGATATGGTGAAGGTGAATGAAGAATTATTTGATTGTGTTCTTTGGGGCAGGCCTCGGCGGCATTGCTCGTCACGCCGTCAGTAGCGTTAGCTTGACTCTTTTTGGTCTGGCGTTTCCATTCGGGACTCTGGCCATCAACGTGGTTGGCTCTATGCTGATGGGCATGCTGGCAGGATGGTTCTCGATCACAACCGGCCCCGCACTTGAGTGGCGACTTTTTCTCACCACCGGAATACTTGGCGGGTTCACAACATTCTCGGCGTTCACACTCGAAACCGTACAGCTCTTTGAACGCGGCCACGGGTTGTGGGCCGCCGCGTATATTGTGGGCTCCGTGGGGCTTGCCTTGCTCGGCCTCTATGTCGGCCTCAGTTTCGTCCGAGCGCTGCTCTAGCCATTGAACAATAAATGCTTGGCGACAGCCGCCCAGCCGCCCTCGGCAAATAGACTTTTGTTACCGACATTTGAATTTTATTGCCCAGATGTCGGCGTTCGTCGGTTTTCCCTGAACTACAGCGTCGCCCACCGCAAATTGCACGTATTGAGCGTACCGAGTCCAGCTATCGTTGCCATACCTTCTGGGGCGTAGCCAGGAAATCTGGCAACGGGGCTGTCAGGGCACGTCGGCGGCCGGAGCGCCGGCGCCCTTCGGCCATAGAACCCACATGCGGCCCGGCTGCTTCATCCGCCCTGCCAACGCCCCCGCCTCTTCCCCAAAGCCCCAGTAAAAATCGGCCCGACCGGCACCCTTGATTGCGCTGCCAGTGTCTTGCGCAAACACCACACGCCGCAACGGCTGCTGGGTGCCCGGATACGTAGTGGCCAGCAGTACCGGGCTGCCCAAGGGCACATAGGCTGGGTCTACCGCGATGGAGTGTTGCGCCGTTAACGGGACTGCAAACGCGCCCCTTGGGCCCTCTCCAGCCAGCTCCACCGGCTCCTCCCGGAAAAACACGACCGAAGGATTGACATTCAAGAGCTCGGAAACTCGATGGGGATTACGCCGCGCCCATTCCCGAATTCCTTGCATCGAAGCTTCGGCCAACGTGAGTTCGCCCTGCTCGATTAGCCACCGGCCTATCGATGCGTAGGGGTGGCCGTTCTGGTCGGCGTAAGCGAGCCGAATGACGCGCCCCGCTTCTTTGCCGTCCTGCAGAATCGCCCGCCCCGAGCCCTGAACCTGCAAAAAGAAAGCATCGATGGGGTCATCCACCCAGACGATAGCCTCAAGCTTTTCTCCATTTTGTTCCAACTCGGCCCGGGTGTCGTAAGGGATCACGCGGCGCCCATCCAGTTTGCCCCGCACACGCTTTCCTGCCAGCTCCGGATATAGAGACCCCAGGTCGATCACCAACATATCGTCCGGAACGGCGTAGAGCGGCCATTGAAACTTTCCGTGCCGTCGTCGCGAGGCCCGAACCAGCGGCTCGTAATAGCCAGTTACGATATTTTCGGCGGGCTGCTTGCCATCCATAACCTGCCACGGCTGGAGGTATTGCTCGAAAAACGCTTGAATTGATTGCGGCCGTTGCGGGTCGGGGGCACGTGCGGGATCGAAGGCGGCGTGACAGACGTCCAGCCAGGGGCGTGCGGCCACCACCGGTGATCCACTGCCGGGCACCCCTAGGCCACGCTCGAGAATGGCCTGACAATTGCGGAGGAAGGCCTGCCACAACGCCTGGTAGTTGTCGGATTGCCAAGCGGGCAGGCTAGACCAGCTCACTGCCGTAAAGTGAGGCAGACGCGATCCACCACGCAATTGGGTGCCTGAAGGAACGACCGGCAACCGCGGCTCGGCAGCGCGCAACTGGTCGGGAAAGTCGAGCTGGGTGTCCTCAAGGATGGCCCGGGCACGTTCAGCTTCGTCGGTATCACTAGGGCGCGTCGTGCACCCCGCAATCAACAGCGCAAGAACCGCGGCTATGGCAACAACGCCACCGCCCCAGATGCGCCAACGAGACAGGAGGAACAAGGAAGAAAGACTCATGAAGCGTTCAATGCAGGGTGCGTGGCATCGCCAAAACGAACTCGGGGATCTCTACCTCGAACGGGATCCCGTTATCACCCACACAATAATACGTGCCCCGCATCGTTCCTACGGGCGTAGAAAGCGGACATCCACTGGTATATTCAAAGGTTTCACCGGGTGGCAACAATGGTTGCTGGCCCACGACTCCCAGCCCGCGCACTTCTTCGGTGCGTTGTTCAGCGTCAGTGATAATCCAGTGCCGGGCGATAATCTGTACCGGCAACGCGCCAATGTTGGTGATACGTACGGTATAGGCGAACACGTAATGTTGCCGCCCGGGATCGGAATGCTCGGGCACGTAACGCGGAACGACGTTCACTGTCAGTTCGTAAGGTTTCATACGTACTTCGCCAGCTGTTAGAAGATAGTCAACCCAAGGAAACTACCATGTCGATCACAGGGTTGGGGGCAACCCGCATTGCCCCCAGCATTCTATCCGCCGACTTCGCCCGCTTGGGCGAGGAAGTGCGTGCGGTCGTCGCCGCTGGTGCCGATTGGATCCACTTCGATGTCATGGACAATCATTACGTCCCTAATCTTACAATCGGGCCGATGGTGTGCGAAGCCATTCGCCCACACGTCAATGTGCCGATCGACGTCCACCTGATGGTTGAGCCGGTCGACGCTCTCATCCCGCAATTTGCGAAGGCGGGCGCAAACATTATTACCTTTCACCCTGAGGCCAGTCGTCACGTCGACCGGAGTCTGGCGTTGATCCGCGATCACGGTTGTAAAGCCGGTCTCGTGTTCAACCCGGCCACCCCGCTCAATTGGATGGACCACGTCATGGACAAGCTCGACATCGTCCTGCTGATGTCGGTCAACCCCGGATTTGGCGGACAAAGCTTTCTTCCCTCGGCCCTGCCCAAGCTGCGGGCGGCTCGAGCGCGACTTGACGCGTGGGAAGCCGAAACGGGTCACCGCATCCTGCTTGAAGTGGATGGTGGGGTCAAGGTGGACAACATCGCGTCGATTCGCGCGGCGGGTGCCGATACCTTTGTTGCCGGATCTGCCATCTTTGGTGAAAACGATTACGCGGCGGTCATCCGCAAAATGCGTGAGCAAATTGTCGCGGGAGAATCACTTCGTGCTTAAGGCTGCTTTGTTCGACCTGGACGGTACTTTGCTCGATACTGCGCCCGATCTGGCCCTGGCTGCCAATGCCATGCGCGTGGAATTTGGCCTACCCTTGTTACGCGAAGATGTTATCGCCTCCTTCCTGGGCAAGGGTATGGAGAATCTCGTGCGGCGCGTACTGGCCGGGTCGCAACAGATTACTGACGCCCCCGAACATCCACCGTTCGACGCTGCTCTGGCAAGTTTCCGACGTCATTATCACGCGGTCAACGGTGACAAGGCGGTCATCTTTGACGGTGTTCTTAATGGTCTGCAAGCCTTGCGCAGCGATGGTATTCAGCTAGCCGTCGTCACGAACAAACCCACTGAGTTCACGCTGCCCCTGCTCGATCAAACCGGTCTGCGCGGGTTTTTCCCGGTGGTGGTGTGTGGTGATACTTGCGAAACCAAGAAGCCCGATCCGCAACCGGTACTGTACGCCTGCGAGCAGCTTGGCGTTGAGCCCCACGAAGCCGTGATCATTGGCGACTCTGTCAATGACACACTCGCGGGACGTGCTGCCGGTACAGCCGTTTTGGTGGTGCCTTATGGGTACAACGAGGGCCGCGATGTGAACTCACTCGATGTGGACGGCATCGTGCCCAATGTGAGCGCCGCCGTTACATGGATCCGCGCACGTAACACGACCCAGCAAACCGAGGCGTAGCGCTGCCGCAGCACGCAACGGTTTCGCACACAACGCCCGCTTGTCCGGTTGATTGCGGTGCGGGTCACGTATCCGCAATCAACCCGCATACGCTCACGCCGGGTCATCCAACCCACGCTGCACTTGTTCGGCGGCACGCAACACTGCACGCGCCTTGGCCTCGGTTTCTAACCATTCCTTTTCAGGTACCGAATCGGCGACCACTCCCGCGGCAGCCTGCACGAAGAGGATGCCGTTCTTGATCACTCCGGTGCGAATCGCGATCGCCAGATCCATTTCGCCCCCGTAGCTGAGATAGCCCGCGGCCCCGCCGTAAATACCGCGCCGCACAGGCTCCAACTCATCAATGATTTCCATCGCACGTACTTTGGGTGCGCCCGTCAGGGTTCCAGCGGGGAAAGTAGCGCGCAGCACATCCATGGCATCCAGATCAGGACGCAGCAAACCGTCGACATTGGACACCAGGTGCATGACGTGGGAATAGCGCTCGATAACCATTTGTTCGGTCACTTTAACCGTTCCCGTTTCGGCAACTCGCCCGACATCGTTGCGGGCGAGATCGATCAACATCACGTGTTCTGCGATTTCTTTGGCGTCGGCCTGCAGCTCGGACGCCAGAGCAGCGTCCTCTTCGGGAGTCGATCCCCGCGGGCGAGTACCCGCCAAGGGCCGAATAGTGACACGCGACCGCGGCTGCCCTTCATGCATAACCGCTTCCTGACGGACGAGAATCTCAGGCGAGGACCCCACCACATGGAAATCACCAAAATTCCAGAAGTACATGTAGGGCGACGGGTTAAGCGTGCGCAACGCGCGATACAACGAGAGGGGCGAGTCACGGAACGGTTTGGCGATCACCTGCCCGATTTGTACCTGCATAACGTCGCCGGCCGCGATGAACTCTTTCGCCCGCTCCACCGCTTGGATGTAGTCGGCCTTTTTGAATTCACGACGCTCTTGTGTTTCTAAGCTCGCCTTGCTGTAGGGGATCTCAACCGGACGGCGCAGTTGGGCGCGCAGCTCGGCTAGGCGTGCGCGTGCCCGCGTGTAAGCTTCGGGTTGGCTCGGGTCGGCATACACGATGAGATACAAGCGCCCCGCGAGATTATCGACGATGGCCAACTCATCCGTCTGCATCAGCAGGATATCGGGCGTGGGCTCACCCATGCCTTCTGGGTCGGGCTTGGTGCACGGCCCCAGTTTGGGCTCGATATGACGGACGGCGTCATAACCGAAGTAGCCTGCCAGCCCTCCTACAAAACGGGGCATCCCGGGCCGCACAGCCACCTTGAAGCGACGTTGGTACTCCGCAATGAAATCCAACGGGTTGCCTTGGTGAGTCTCAACGACTTCGTCATCGCACAGAACTTCAGTCCGGCGGCCATAGGAGCGCAAGATAGTGCGCGCTGGCAAGCCAATGAACGAATAGCGTCCGAACCGCTCGCCGTTGACCACCGACTCCATGAGGCTGGTCATCTTGCCGGCGCGCGGGCCCGCATGCGCCAGCTTCAGGTACAGCCCTAAAGGCGTGTCTAAATCGGCATAGGTTTCGACAACCAGCGGAATGCGGTTGTAACCTTGCGCCGCGAGTGCCTGAAATTCGATCTCTGTCATGTACAGCCCTTGTTGACGGCGCCAGCCCGCCCTGAGCCGTCCAGGCATGCACAACACCCACACAGCTCAATGTGGCGGGTGGCAGATGGTAAGGAATTGAACTAAGAGAACTTGAACCTAAAGCTCAAGCATGTCGACCGCTGCCACCCCGATGGGCCAGCGCCACCAACGCCACGCACGATGGGCGTGAGCGACAGGCTGAGCGCGGAATTTCAGTGTGGCAGGCATGAATGAGAAATACGACCGAAAAAGAAATAAGATCAGCGACAGGGCCTGCTTATTTACGCTGTAGCCCTTGCCATACCTGCGCGCCATGGTGGCGTCAGCAGGCACCCTAACTATACCATTGCCCCGGGCAATTCGGTGAGGAACTTGGGCGTAAGCTCGCCGACCTGGGCTACGATCTTGCTGTCGCTGCAACGGTAGGGTGCCGTGTTGCGAATTGGCACGGGTTTCTCGTCGGCGATTTGCTACAGTTGCTCCTTCTTTAAGCGTCGTCTCTGCCCGCACCGTGGGGGCTTCCCTGCTGGCGCGTCAACCATGAAACGCATCAGCACACGCACTCGTTTGTCGGCCTTTAAATCCGTGGAGTTTTTCGTTGGATCAGTACATTGAGCAGCTAACGCAGTTCATCCAGATGCATCAGTTCTGGGCGGGCCCGTTGCTTGCCTTGGCAACCTTCGGTGAGTCGCTCGTGATCGTGGGGTTTTTCATCCCCGCGACGGCCCTGCTATTAATTGTCGGCACACTGCTCGGCAGCCATGTACTTCCCATCGGCACCACCATTGCCTGGTTAATTCTGGGCGCTGTCCTGGGAGACGCCGTGTCTTACTGGATCGGTCGCTACTACGGCGTGGGGTTAATCCAAAAACCTGCCTTCCGCCGCTACCGCCGTGCGGTCGCACATGGTCGTCTGTTTTTCATGCGCTACGGTTTCGTCTCCATTTTCATCGGACGCTTCCTGGGCCCTGTACGCTCGACCATTCCACTCGTGGCCGGCATGTTGCGGATGCGGGCGCGGCCCTTTCAGCTGGCCAATATTGCTTCCGGCATCATCTGGGTCATTACCTTGCTCCTGCCGGGTTATCTGGTGGCTCGGGGCGCCGGTGCAGCAGGCCTAATGGGAATGGAACAATTATTGGCAACCATTACCATGGTGGTGGTGCTTTCCGCTCTAGGTACTGTCATCGGCGCGCGAATCCTGAGAGTCGTTACACGCCGGCGCAACGCAGGTAATGGCGCGGTGAAGATACATAGCGAGCATCCGTGACACCGCCGGCGCAGTGCGTCACAGACCACGGCCAACATCAATGCGTTGCGCATAGTCTTCCAAGTAACAACAGGCACCGCGCCACTTTCGCCTCTTGAAGCAACGATTCTCGATCGTCGAGCGGACGCGTTGCCTTGTCACGGTTCTTCGTTGCGGCCCGGTTCACTGTTGCCCTGCTCGAAACGGGCGCGTTCCGCGCCTCCCGCCGTCTTGCAAATTTGCCGAAAATCAGGCGATAATTGCCGCTATGCACGTCTTTTCATCCGCATTCTTCGCGTCTACTCGTCAGCGTTGGCGTAAGCCTGCCAACTAACTGACTCCGCTCGCGCGTCTTCCGCGCACCTTTTTTCTCCCCCCTGCTAACTGTTGTTCACCATTGCTTGAGGCACATCTGTGCCGGCAGGCGGGCGTACATATCCAACACGCAGCAGCTACGTCATGCTCTTAAT
>CAZMVM010000020.1:0-30798 GCA_964569785.1 uncultured Pigmentiphaga sp.
CATATCGACGTAGAAGGATTGATGGGTGAAGGAGTTGAAGACGAGGTAATTGGTGTCGCGCATGAGAGTCTGCTTGCACATATTGGGTTTGATTCTCATGCCCCATGTCGGATTCAAGTTGAGAGGTGTGCGGAGAAGATCGCTCAAGCGGATAAGGTGGTAATTGTTTGCGGTTACGAAGCCGCTTACTGGAGGATCGGGCCCGAGATTCGGCAACTGGCCCGCTTAATTGGGGCACCTGTGGCTACCACTGTCGGCGGAAAGGGTCTAATAGGCTGGGGCGATCCTGTAAATATCGGAATTGTTGGTAGTTATGGGGTGCCGGTAATGGAGGTAGTAACGTCAATTGATGAGGCGGCGCCGGAGGCCTGGAAGCCGCACTAACAGCGCTACGGTGTCTTGCTGCTTACAAGGGGCGGGTGTGAGGGTAGAGCAATAATTCCACAATCGGCCTGTATAAACTCATAGGGCACGCAACGCCTACTTAAGTCAGGTTAACCCTTTTCCCGCCCTCCATAGTTTCGCTCGAACGTGTCGCGCCCCATCGCGTTAATCTGTTGCTCCACCAATACCTCGAAGGGTTTGAGAACTGGCGAGAAATCAACGTGCGGCTCTAACATGGAGAGTGCCCGAACGGTGGCTTCGACGGTGGACAAATGATGTCGTTCTCGTGCTTTGCGAATGCGGTAGCGCGAGGGTTCATTCGCCGGCAAGCTGAACCGCGGCAAAGTTTCGAGCACGGGGTTTTGCGAGACGATTCTTCGAGCTTTGCGCCAGGTGCCGTCGGGCACAATTAACAGCGTCGAGCGCGTAAGCGGCTCAGCCCCACTTGGGGAACGCGCGGTCTGTTCTCCGTCAGAGGGGAACAAGAGCCAGGCGGCCTCTGCCGCGGCAATGATTTGGGCCAGGTCAGGGAAGTGCTCCCCCACGTACAGGTCGGCGTTTTCCAATCCCAGGGCGGCCAGCCGCGCTGTGTTCAAGGGATGCTTGTGTTCGTCAGGGTGCTGCAGGATCAATACGCGCGTGAGATTGGAAACGGCTTTAATATGCGGGCATAGACAGTGTGAGAGCGGTCGCAAGCAACGCTCGCAGCGCGGCCGGATCCGAGCAGGTAGGGGCTGGGGAATATTCTGGTTCAACGTTAGAAGGTATCTTTCTGAGTTGACGTAGCGGGGGTAGGTCTTAACGGCTCGAGGCAATCTGTATCGTATCGCCAGTGTCACGAACCAACCTATCTATACCATTCGCAGCAACGAACGCAACGATCTTCGTTAAAAGGCGCTCACATAGCCTGTAGTGGTGCGCACTCGTGGCTCGTAAAGGTGTTCCTGGTAAGGTGCTGTCTAGTTGAACAGGCTTGGGGCCAATCAACTCGTCGTTGTGTCAGCAAATCGAGCGGAGACTGAATCGATCTATGTCCGTGGGTCTAGATCATTCGCGCACAATTTGAATCAGATTGCCACGGGACGCGCCATCAGCCGTCGACGCAGAACGCTCTTGGCGCTGTCATGGCAGCCCACGTGCCCGGGTAATAAACCGGGACAATGGGCCACGCGATCTTAGAAACACTGTGAGTTCGGGCCTCTCGCACCCTGGTCCCCGGCCGGATCTAGGGTAGAGTCAGGGAATGAGACGTCCTTCCTGCGGCGCTCCGCGCGCCGGTCTCGCACTGCTGGAGGGTCGCGTTGCGCAGTGAGAGAAGCGCAGTTCTTGGCGCTAAGCGCCGGCCATCGGTGCACCGCCGGCGGCAGTTATTATTTACGAATTGAGAGCAACTGATACGTTGGTCGGATGCACCGACATGCTACGATCGGGGCAATTTTGCCGCTTACTGTCGAGCTCGGAGCGGCGTTGGCCAACTCTCTTCGGTCGATCCTATGTTTTACATCCTGCCAGACACCTCGTCTGTCGCCGACTACGTAAGCCGGCTGCTTATTGAAAAAATTGTGAAAAAGCCAGAGGTGGTGTTGGGGCTGGCCACGGGCGGCACCATGGAGCCGATCTACGCCCGCTTTGTGCGTAGTGTCCAGCAGATGGGCATTGATGTGTCGCGGCTGGCCACCTTCAACCTGGATGAGTACGTTGGCCTTGATCCTAACCATCCCAAGAGCTATGCGTCGTTCATGCGAGAGCATTTGTTTCGCCACCTGAACTTCGATCCGGCGCGGTTGCATATTCCCAATGGTCTGGCAGAGGATCTGGAAGCGCACTGCAAGGAGTACTCGGACAAGTTGTTGGAATACGGAGGTATCGATTTCCAGCTCCTTGGGGTCGGCCGCAACGGCCACATCGGCTTTAACGAACCTGGAACGCCTTTCGACCGCCGTTGCCATGTCGTGCAACTGACCGAGCAGACGCGCATCGATAACAGTCGCTTCTTCGAAGGTAACGTCAAGGTGCCCGCTACGGCTATCACCTTGGGCATGTGCGAGATCATGCAGGCGCGCGAAGTGGTGCTGGTGGCAACCGGAGAAGCCAAGGCGCCGATTATGGCTCAGTGGTATGAGTCGGACGTTTCAGAGGCGATACCCTTCACTATCCTGAAGCGGCATGCCAATGCCCGCATTGTGCTGGACGCGGCCGCTGCAAGCCTGCTACCCGAATATGCTCGTCAACGTCGTTTGGCCGTGAACGAGTAGTAGGCGAGTCCCCACGATATAACTCTCCGGTAGCACGAGTTGTCGGTTGCATAGGCTTGGCATTGGGGTAAGCGGCTTGCAAAGCAAGCGACAGGTTCGAGCGAGCGTGCAAGTTTGGCGCTAGACTGCGCTATACAGCCCCAGAGGCACAGCACAGCCTGCCAGGAGGGATTATGTCTTACTCGACGCCGGACGAGAGCCCAGTCGAGCTGGTAGTGACGGCTCGCCAGCAACAGCTGGGTGACGAATTCACGGTGAGGCGCGCCTTGCCCACCCGACAACGTGGGATGGTGGGCCCGTTCATCTTCCTCGATCAGATGGGGCCGCAGGGTCTCCGACTGGGCCATGGGCTGGATGTCCGTCCGCATCCGCACATTGGCCTCGCGACCATCACTTACCTTTACGAGGGTGCGATTCTGCACCGGGATAGTCTGGGTGTTGTCCAACGAATCGAGCCGGGTGATATGAACTGGATGACAGCCGGGCGCGGTATTGTGCATTCTGAGCGCACACCACTCGAGGATCGTAGCCGCGAAGGGCAGTTGTTCGGCATTCAATGCTGGGTGGCGCTGCCACGCGCGCACGAACAAACCGAGCCTGCGTTTTATCACTACGGCAAGACCGACCTTCCCGTGCTAAGTGAAGACCGTGTCATTGCTCGGGTCGTGGCGGGACGATTTAGCGGTCAGGTTTCTCCGGTGCCGACATTCTCCGCATTGCTTCAAGTTGATCTGACGCTCCAACCGGGAGCGTCGTTTACGATACCTGCGGAGTACCCTGAACAAGCTGTGTATATCGCGCACGGTACGCTAGGCGTTGAAAGGGCGGGCACTTTCGACGTGGGTCACTTGCTGGTCTGTAAGCCCGGGTACGAGATGAAAGTGCGTAATGCTGGCAGTGGCCCGGTCCGGCTGATGCTTGTGGGTGGCGAGCCACTGGATGGCCCGCGTTATATCAGCTGGAACTTCGTGTCCAGTTCCCGAGACTTAATCGAAAAAGCGAAGGATGATTGGCGAAACCAACGTTTTCCGCTGATTCCCGGTGAAACGGAGTTTATTCCCTTGCCCAACCTGCCAGGAAGACCCGTGAGCTACCCATAGCCTGCTCTGGTCGGCGCTGTTCTTGCTTCAAGCTATTGTCGGGATAAAGCATCCACAAAGCGTTGCCAGCTAAAGGGCTCGTCTTTGGGGTAGGTGATGCCCGCGGCCGTCATTGCATCCACCAAAGCATCCTGGGTGCGGGCCGAGGCTAGAGACATTTCAGGGGTAACCCCGACGTCGCGCAGGGTTTCGGCCACCTCGCGCATTTCAGCGGCGCGGCGGCGCCCATGTTCCGCTACTCGGCTGATCAGATAATCGGGCAGAGAAGATGTCCACCCCATGCTGGGGAATGTCTGGTTGAGCGAGGCAAGCACCGCCTCCTCAGCACCGTATCGCCGCGCGGCGGTCAGGCACTCCACGGTTAACGCCTCAATACCCTTGATCATGACGCTTCTGCACATCTTGACCGCAGAAGCAACGCCGATTTCAGTCGACGCGAATTCTGCTTTCATGCCCAGCGCCGTGAGCTGACCGGCCAATGCCTGTGCCCGTTGTCCGCCAAGCAGCATGGGCACTTTGAGCCGGTGCGGCGGAATCGGCGCCATCACTGCGCATTCCACGTAGTCGGCGCCAGAGCGTTCGATAGCGGCCTGATCCTTGCGTTTGACGCCGGGAGAAACCGAATTGATATCGAGGAATATTTGGCCGTTGTGCATATGTTCAGCCGCTTGTTCTGCAACTTCTGCCGCCGACGATGCGGTTACCGCGGATATAACGAGCTGTGCATCGGCCAGGACTTCGGCAAGTGAATTGCAGGCCTGCACTCCAGCGCGGTCGGCGCGAGTCAGCATCTCCGCGCGGGTCGCGGGATGATCTAGCAAAATATCATACGTGCGCACCGTCAGCCCCAGCTTGGCGAGCTCGGTGCCAAGAATCGAGCCCGCTTCTCCAAAACCAATGAAGGAGACGCGCTGTAGTTCGCGCACGGGTACTTGTTCAGACATTATCCATCTCCACATTCCTGCGTGATGCAACGCGTCGCAGCTCTGCCAGGCTTACCCGGAAGGTCAGAAACATATCACCACGCCACCACCTGCTGTTCGTGCTTCAAGCCCCGCCCGCGGGGTGACCTGCCCAAACCCTTGCGGGGATGTAGGTCCAGCCGTCGGCCAACCAACGAGCGGTGCGCAGTACGGCCGCGGTCTCGACAGCGACTTGATCATCTTCCCGCGACAGCTCTAAGGCGACGCTAAACTCCCCTGTGGGATGTTCGATACTCAATTGCAGCTGATCGGACAATTCGAATTGCGCCAAACCCTCACACACTGAGCCGGGAAGTACCGCCGCGGTCGCGACACTTACAGCACCCAGCACCCCGATCGACGTATGACAACGGTGGGGGATAAATGTGCGGGTACAGAGTGCACCGCCGGCACGGGGGGCAGCGACCAGGCACATTTTGGGCACGGTGCGGGTGGCAACACCGCCCAGGTTCATCAGCGGACCGACCTGCAGCCGTATCGACTCCACGCGATCCTTCAACTCGCTATCTGCGTCCAGCTCTTGCGGCGTTTCATACCCAGTGCGTCCCAGGTCGGCCGCACGCATCATCACTAAAGGCATACCATTGTCGATACATGTGACAGGTATACCGTCAATGTGATCCAACACATTGCCCGTTGGCAACAGAGCACCACAAGAAGAGCCCGCCGTATCCTTGAAGGCAATAGCGATGGGAGCCGCGGTGCCAGGTACGCCGTCGATGCGTTGGTTGCCCTCGTAGCGAACGCGCTTGCCCGGTGTTTCGACTTTAGCAATGGCAATTTGACCCGTGTTAATCATATGAATGGCAACAGTCGTGTGACCGTCTTGCGGCTCGACGAGCCCGCGTTCAATGGCATATGGCCCCACGCCGGCGAGAATATTGCCGCAGTTCTGACCGTAATCGACGCGAGGTTCATCAACGACGACTTGGGCGAACAGGTAATCGACATCAGCATCCGGTCGCGTGGAAGGCGAAATAATCGCGACTTTACTCGTCAGCGAATTGGCGCCGCCCAGACCGTCGATTTGTCGATTGTCGGGAGACCCCATGACAGCAAGGAGTACAGCGTCGCGCGTAGCGGAATCGGCGGGTAAATCTTGAGCCAGGAAATACACCCCCTTGGACGTGCCGCCGCGCATTTGGACGCATGGAATGCGGGTCTGCATACGCTTCTCCGGAAGGTCGTCAGGCAAGGTCAGCAAGTGTGTCCACGTAGCGCAGCCCCTTGTCACGCAGCTTGTCACGCATACCGTAGTAATCCAACCCGAGCACACCTTGCTCGAGAGCCGCGCGTGTTTTCGCCTCGCGCTGGGTGCGCTCCTCGGCCGCCGCAGCCACCTTGCCCGCCTGCTGTCGCGGCACCACCACGACACCATCGTCGTCCGCGACGATAACGTCGCCCGGGTTGACCAGTTGTTGAGCGCAGACGACGGGGATGTTGACCGAGCCCAACGTTTCCTTGACCGTTCCCTGGGCCGAAACCGTCTTTGACCAGACCGGAAACTTCATTTCGTGCAAGGCGCGCACATCCCGGCAGCCGGCGTCGATGACCAGGCCGCGGACGCCGCGTTGCTGCAATGAAGTGGCGAGCAATTCGCCAAAGTATCCGTCATCACAGGGTGAAGTCACAGCCACGACCAATATGTCGCCAGGCTGACATTGTTCGACCGCGACGTGAATCATCCAGTTGTCAGAGGGTGGCACCAATACTGTCACGGCCGAGCCGGCTACAGCAGCGCCGGGCCAGATAGGACGCATGTAGGGCGCCAGCAGGCCAAGCCGGCTTTGCGCTTCGTGTACGGTGGCAACACCGGCTGTTTCCAGTGCTTTGATATCGGTTGCGCTCGCGCGCTCGATATGGCGAACGACCACTCCGCGCATCATGACAAGTCCTCAGTAACGGTGGGTGTCAGCCGCATATAGCCCTCAGCGTATTTGATATCGCGGGCGGCAACGATACCGATATTGCGTTTGGCTTGTACACCGCGTTGCAGGGCTACCCGCTCGTAGTACGCCCACAGATGCTCTTGACCGGCCATCGTTTCGATAGCCTTGCGCTTTAAATCCCAGACTTCCGTGATGTCGAGAAATGTATTGGGCACCCACTCACACTGTTCGGGTTGGTGAGGTTCAAAAGCATAGACGGGCGGGGCAGCCAGCACACGCTGCCCCGGCAAGTGACCTTCGGCTTGCGCAATAATGCGCGTTTCCTGGGCGAATTGCATGGCCAGGGGGTGGTCGAAATTGTAGGGATCTTTTGTGGAGTGACTAAGAACGAACGAAGGATGCAGCTCGCGGTAGATATCAACCATGCACATGAAGGCTTCATCGGTGATGCGCATGGGGTAATCGCCCAGATCGAAGAACTCGATTTCAGCGCCGAGAACCTCGGCGGCTGCTTCCGCTTCCTTGCGTCGCGCAGCTTTTACCTTATCCAACGTCATGCCTTCCTGACGCCATAGTTTGGCAGATTCGCCTCGCTCGCCATACGACAGGCAGACGATTTTCATGCGATATCCGCGCTTTGCGTGCAGGGCGATGGCGCCTGCCGCACGCCACACAAAATCAGCGGAATGGGCACTGATGACCAAACCGGTGCGAGTGTTGTCGGAATTTGCAAGCGTCATATGAACCGTCCTCGGATGTGTGGAGTTGACGTGTCCAGTCTAGTGGCGCGAGCGGTCACCGACCAGGGAAACTTGCTACTAGACTATGCGTTTCTCTTATATGGTCGGTGGGCAGGCAATGCGAAGACGGCGTTGCACACGCTGTCGTATGCCAACTCTCTTTAAAAGAGCGGGATGATCGGCATGCGTTGGGGTTATACACAGACGCTAATCGGCGCCCGCCGACCGTAACGCGTCGAGCATGGCCTGAACACCGGCCGAGGGGCGGTCATCAAGTCGGCTGGTGATGCCGATAACGCGTTCGGTTCCGTCCAGCGTAATGGGCAGGACCACCAGCAGCCCGGCGGATAATTCATGCTCGACCTGACGCCGTGACAATAAGGCCAGCCGATCCGTTTCCAGCAACAGGGCTCGAACCACGGCGGCGCTATTGGCTTGAACCCCCTTGGCCGGTGGGGTCAGGCCCTTGGATCGGAAAGCTCGTTCGAATGCATCGCGTGCTGGCGTCCCCGGAAGGGGCAAGATCCATTCCGCGTCAGCCACATGGCGTAGTTCACGCGGTTCGTCGCCCAGCCGGGGATGTCCCCGACGTGCGACGACAGCCAGCGTGTCAGTAAAAATTGACCGTTGCACGACGTCGAGGGTTGGGACGGGGTTGCGCAACGCGCCAACGATCATATCAACATCAGCATGGCGAAGATCGTGTAGCAAGGTGTCATAGGTGCCGTCCACGATCGTGATGTTCAGCTCTGGGTAACGGGCAAGTACCGCTTGAACGGCTCGCGGTACCAGACCGCCCGTCGACAGCGGGAGGCTTCCCACCACCACACGACCCCGCACCATACCGTGGTATTCGGCAACGTCCTCAGCGGCTAGGCGAAACTCCGCAAGGGCCAGTTTGACCCGCCGCAGCACCAGCGCGCCCGCGGAGTTCAACCGTACCCCCGCGGTTGTCCGATGAAAGAGTCGAGTGCCCGCCAGATGCTCCAATTTGCGGATAGCCTGGTTGACCGCCGGCTGACTAATGCCTAATGCATTTGCGACCGTGATTTCACTGCCCAACTCGTGCAGGGCGATGAAGGTTTGGAACTGTCGATAGGTGGCGGCGGTAAGCCTGGTGGGCCGAACGACATCAGAGAGGGTGACGTTATCCGCCGGCCGGCCATTGCCAAGAGCTATATCGGCCTGGGCCAGCTGCCCGAAAGCGCGCTGGGCCCGATCGAGCAGGATGCTACCGATCACGGTGGGTAGCATGCCGTGAGCACCCCGCTGGAAAAGGCGGGTGTCGAGCGCATCTTCTAACGACCGTATCGCGCGGGCTACCGCTGATTGCGATAAATGCAGCCCTTCAGCCGCGCTTGTGGTGCTGCCTGCCTGAGCCACCGCGCAGGCGATCCGCCACTTTTGCAGGTGAACCGCCAGCTGGTGGGCGGGAAGGGTCTCAATCACTGGCAGAGCGGGTGGTTCAGCCAGGGTCAGTGGCGCAGTCATAGGGGTAGTCATCATTATCGCTTTGCCTCTCACAACTACTCGAGAAGCCTGCCAACTCTCCTGGCAGCGGCGCTCGACGGTGAGCTATGTCATTTTGAATCACCCTTGCTGTACACACAAACAGCCAGGCGGCAGGTTGGATGACGACCTGGAGCCCAGTTCAAATCGCTTGGTCTACCGGCCACCGTTGTTGCGCGGCGGTGTCGGTGGCGGCTCTGCAAATGCGTCGGATTTCTTCGATCAATAATTGCGCTCCGGGCGAGGAGTGTTCAAAGGTGCGACGCAATATCCCCATGGGCCTCTCGGTACCCCGCAAGTCTATCGGCAAGCTCACTAGCGCACCGCTACGTAGCTCATGCAGAAACAGCTGGCGTGAGGCAGCCGAGATCATGTCGGTTTCCAGGAGGAGGCCACGAATGATTGAAAGATCCGAGGATTCGACGGCCACTTGGGGCTGATCGTAGCCATGTTGCGCTAGCCACGCGGCGAGCGCGTCGCGAGTAGGGGTGCCTAACGATGGAAGAACCCAGGACTCCTTGAGGGCATCGTGAATAGTGACCGGGCGTTGTTGGGCGAGAGCGTGGTTGCTACGGGCGAGTATGCTCAGGGGTTGCTCAACTAACTGCTCGAGTACCAGGGCGTGGCCGTTCGCCTCAGTCGGCAGCGCGCCAACCAGAAAATCAACATCGCCCAGGCGCAGTGCAGAGGTCAACGAGTCAAGCGGGGCTTCGACGGTGCGAACCTGCAGCCGGGGGTGTTGCTGCAGAACATGGCCGATAGCGGTCGGTAACACGAAGGGACGGCTGAACGGTAAGGCGCCAACAATCACTTGTCCTTCGATAATGCCTTTAAGTGCAGAGATTTCCGTGGTTGCCACGCGCAGTTGGGCAAGTGCGCGCTTGGCATGGGCCATGACCAGAAGCCCGGTCTCGTTGAGTGCAACACCGGAATGCGCCCGGTCGAACAACGGAACGCCGACGCTTGCTTCCAGATCGTGCAGGGCCATACTAGCCGCCGGTTGGGATACCCCCACTGCTGCCGCGGCCATGCTGATGTGCTTGCGCTGAGCGAACTCGAACATAAGCTGCAGGCGGCGCTCATGCACGTTGAAGGAGAAGAAGGGCGCAGTACGTAATCGCGGAGCTGCTGCGGGGTAGTGGCTGCAAAGTGTGTCGCAGGCGATTTGCATTTCATTGAAGGCAAACTCGACACGCTTTAGCAGTACCTGACCAAAGTCGGTTAGCAGCCAACGCCGCGGATTGCGCTCAAAGAGCGCGACGTCCAGGGAAGCCTCCAGTTCGTTGATCGAGCGGGATACGGCCGATTGGGCACGTAGCAATTCCTCGCTAGCACGCGACAAATTGCCCTGCCGCACGACTGCCAGGAAGGGCCGCAAATGCTTGGTATGCAGGGTCCGCGTGGCCATGGCATCTGTTAACCGGTGGGCCAAAGGGGGCGAAAGCTGGGCTCGGATCCTGGCAGTGCCTCCAATCTGCAACAGAACGGGGCGGCAAAATGAGTTGGCAACATCAGAATCCCCGCGTCAGCGACTGCCTCTAACACTCTCAGACGGGTGGCAAGGGATTCCTGAGCGTCATCATCGAAGATAGCGCTGAGCCGCGGATACGGAAGCTGTATCGGGTGATGAATGACATCGCCGCTAAACAACGCCTCGTCGGCCTGGGTGCGCAAGCGTATGGTGATGTTGCCGGGTGTATGCCCCGGGGCCGCTTCGACGGTCAAGCGGTCGTCGAGCGTGTATCCGTCGTCTACGAGCACGGCCTGCCCCGCCTCAACCACGGGCAGCACACTATCGTCGAAAACATAACGCTGGGAGGCCACCAAGTGATGTTCGGGGTGTTTTTCGTCCCAGCGTTCCAGCTCTTTGCGCTTGAAAATATAGCGGGCGTTGCGAAACGTCGGTACCCACCGTCCGTCGACCAGCTGGGTGTTCCAGCCGACGTGGTCGGCATGAAAATGCGTGCACATGACGAAGTCGATCTCGTCGGGGTGAGCGCCCGCAGCGGCAAGGCGTTCCAGCCAGGGCTCATTGCGCATGTGAAAGCGCGGGTCGGTGGGTCGTGTTTTGTGATTGCCGATGCACGCGTCGATGAGGATCTTGTGGTGCGGCGTGGTGACCAGCCAGCTGTGAATGCTCGTACGCAGGCGGTCAGTGGTGGGGTCGTAAAAATGCGGCACGATCCACTCGCGTTGCGCTTCCAGCATTTCGGGCTGCATCGCTGGAAACATGCCGGTACTGGTGAGGCCGGGGCCGTGGTAATCCTCGATACGAGTGACTTCTACGTCGCCGATGCGCAAGCCTTGGTCGCGCAAGTTTATGTTCAGGGGTGTTCCGGGTGTCATAACCAAGAATTATGGACGATGCGTGGGGCTGGGGCCAGGTAGACCTCACTGCATGCAGCCGTGTAGGGGCCGCGCCGATGTGAAAAGGCGGGCGCCCGCACCCTGGCCCAAAATGCCCCATCGTCGCGGTAACAAAGCGCGCTCATGCATGGGGTAAGAATGCCGTGTCGCAGAAGGGCTAGCCTTGCGCCGCCGTCTTATCGACCGGTGCATGCTTTGAGAACAACGCTCGTAATTGTTCGGCAGGAACCACCTTGCCGAAGTTCACCTTCACCGTCGACAAAGTACCTTCATGACCAACGCGATTGCCACTGCCGACGCAGTCTTCAGCGACTACAACGTAATAGCCTAGAAGAAAGCCTTCTCGCAATGTGGTGTCAACGCACACATTGGTGGCAACACCCGTAATAATCAAGGTTTTGATGCCACGCGCCTGCAACTCCTCGTGCAGCGTGGTGTTATGAAACCCGCTGAAGGTGTGTTTGGTAATAATGAGGTCTTCGGGTTCTGGGTGAATCCGGAAAAAATCTGACCCCCAGGTTCCCTCAAGGCAGCACCCCTCGTCTGCGCGCATTGCTATGTGCGAGTCGGCCAGGTATTTAAAGTCGTACACCGAACGTATCCAAACCACCGGAATATTGACGCGGCGGGCATGATCGGCAAGTGTCGCAATACGATCGGCAATCTTCACGTTGTTTTCAACCTGAATAGCGTTGCGTCCTGTGGCCGCGCGCGCCCGGTGCAGGTACCCCCCTTCGGCACAAAAGTCGTTCTGCAAATCAATGACCATCAGAGCCGTATGTTGAGGGTTAACCTGCTCCTCAAGTGTGCGAAGTATGTTTCTCATGATGCGAGGGGCGTCCCATCCTCGGCCAGAATCGTGCCGCATTTTTTGCAGGTGCGGAATTCAAGCGAGCTCCAGAAGTTGTCGTACGCACGGGACACCGGGTCGGTGCCGTAATCACTGACGATAAAGGTTTCCTCGTGCAGCAGGTTGTCGCATGATGGGCAGTACCAGTGAAAGCGGTCGATCTCGCCAGGGCGGCGCATGCGCTCGACCACTAATTGGAAGGCGTCGGGCGGAAACCGAGGTGAGTGGGGCACCATGGGCGGCTGAAACAGAATGTGGCCTTCGGGAACAACGGCAACCTTTTCGGTGCCATCGGGCTCGCGATAGTGCAGGTTCAAGTCGCCCTTCAGCGAATACTGCAACTCGAAGCTGGGATTCAGGTGAAACTCGCACCGATATTCTCTTCCCCGTGCCACAAAGCAGAGGCAGTCGTCGAATTGGAACACGGGATACGTCCGGCGATGTTCGTTATCGCGCAGGTGATCCATGATTTCTTCCAGATCGATCTGCGGCATGGGCAGTTGCAGGCTGGGAAATATTTTCATGGGGGGAAATGCAGTCATCTTACGAACCTCCACAGGTCGACGTGTTTATTCTGGTAGCTCGCGCCCATCTACGCTAGCTAGAAATGCTTTTTTGACGGTCTAAAAAACTTATGGATGATGCTTCTGTGCTCTTTCATGCAAGATAAACAGCCCATCCGGTGTGGAACCACGTACGATGAGAGGCCAGGGGCATTTCGGCATTCCCAATTCAAGGTTCAGGTCGTCAAAGCGCTTTGCCGGCGCGAGGTATAAGCCGGCTGTACAAGGGTGGTCATCAGGCGTTGAAAGCATTCAAAAAGTAGCTGGGCCATGCAAACCTCAGATTGCTTTAGGCGCAGAGCAACGTTGAGAAGCAAGGAAATAAACGGCGCAAAGTTTGGCGGGAGGCGGGGCGCGCAAATGCGGGCATAAGCAAATTGTCGTTTGGCAGAACCATTTTGACGCGAAGAAACGCGTAAACCGTCCGAGAATGAGAATCACCAGGAAGTCCGCTTTTGCGCTTCCTTTGAGCAATAACACTGGGGAGGGTATCGATATGCAGATGCGACGACGCTTTATTGCGGGCCTTATGTCCGCATTGCTACCTCTCGCGGCGTGGCTGCCGCAGGCAAGTGCCAACGAAGCGGCCGGCGCCGAGTGGCCGAACCGTCTCGTTAAGCTGGTGGTGCCGTTCCCAGCTGGCAGTGTCAGCGATCGCGTCGCCAGAATTCTCGCGCAGGGTCTGGAAAAGTCTTTCGGGCAAACGGTGGTGGTGGAGAACCGCCCCGGCGCCGGGGCAACGATAGGTAGTGATTATGTGGCACGCGCTGAGCCCGACGGGCATACGCTATTGCTCGGCGCCAATGCATCGCACGCGGTGAATGTTTCGTTGATGAAGCTGGGATACGATCCCATCAAGAGCTTTGAGCCGATTAGTCTGATTGCTGCAGTGCCGAGTGTATTGGCGGTGAACCCAAAGCTGGGCGTGAATACGCTGGAACAATTAATTGCCCAGGTAAAGGCTAACCCGGGCAAGTTGAGTTATACGTCGGCCGGTGTGGGCACAACGGGTCACCTGGGCATGGAAATGTTGGCATCTATGACAGGAATGAACATGATTCACGTACCGGCCCGCGGCCCCGGCCGGGCACTTCAAGATGTGATGGCCGGGCACGTCGATATGTTAATTGAAAGTGTAGGGTTGACCGGGCCTATCGTGAAGGATGGGCGGCTGACGGGCATCGCTGTTACTTCTCAGGAGCGTACACCTGCTTTGCCGGAAATCCCCACGTTGGACGAGGCAGGTGCCAAAGGCTACCAGCTGACCTTGTGGTTTGCGCTGTTCGCACCCGCGGGCACACCTCAGGAAATCATCACCAAGGTGCACGAGGCCACCGTACAGGCGTTCGAAGACCCAGCGATACGCGAGCCTCTCGAGCGCGATGGCATTCGGGTTATCACCAGTACACCGGCTGAACTAACAACTTTTCAGAAGTCGGAAATTGACAAGTTTGCCAAGCTCATTAAAGAGATCAATCTTCAGCTGACGGAGTAGCGATTCATATCGAAATCGGTGGCGTCGAAGGATATTTCGTTCACTCACCGCAGCTATTGCTTCCAGCGACTGACAAGCAAACGGCGGCAGGAAAGTTACTTCTGCCGCCGTTCTATTTGCCGGAGGTCTTGCGCATTAGGCTTTCATGTCGTCTTCGCTTTGGCGGTGTGGTCTCTTAGAGAGAGTGCCCTTCGTAGACCCAATGCCCATTCACCATAGTCGCCAAACATTGAATGTCTCTCAGATTTTCGCTGGGCGTAGTGAGCGGATTATCGGACAGAACGGCAATATCCGCGTAGTGCCCCTTAATTAACTGTCCCTTTTCATGTTCTTCAAAGGTCAGCCAGGCTCCCTGTCGAGTGACCAAGCGCAGCGCGACCTCGTTTGACACGCGGCCTCCAGGGCCGATGATGCGGCGGGTGGTGCGCTCCCGCCGCGTGGTCATGGCCCACATGCAGAAGAGCGGGTTATAGGGCACCGCATCGGTGCCGGCCGATACCGGAACACCCAAATCGTACAGTTGGCGTGCGGGCGAAAGATAATCCAGCTCGCTCTCGTCCAAGACTAGAAAGGGTGCGCCGTGCTTCCACAGGTATTGTCCGGGAATCAGCGTCACGCCTAAACCCAGGCGTCGAATCGCTGCGAGATTTTCTGGCGAGGCACGGCTGATATGCTCTAGAACCCAACGACGCTCGCCAATTGGGTAGTGGCGTGCTACTCGCTCCATCACCGGCAGCACCTTGTTAAGCTTGTCGGACACAATGGTATGTACACGCAAATCGTGCTCGGCTGCCAGCAGGCATAACGCTTCAAATTCTTCGGTAGAATTCACCTGCTGCACGTAACCGGACCAACCCATATAGTCGAGCTCTTTGTGCTGGATGGCGCGTATACACGGTTCGCCGCCGTGGGCGATAAAAAATCCTGACACCCGGAAAAGCGCATCTCCTATCCCGCGGCCGCGCAGCAGGGGCGACCAATCGCGCATCACTTGGGCCGCTTCGTCCAGGTTACGCCAGCGAGGGCTAACCGTTGCAGCAGTGCGCATGGTGAGCTCGCCTTGTTCCCACACTTCGCGATAGGCAGCGAGTATTTCGGGGCCGCACCCATGTCCCTCGTAAATGCTCGTGGTGCCCATGCGATGGTATAGCTGCATCGCTTGACGTATCGCATTCCGACGTTCCGCGTAGGTGAAACGCGGCACGGCGGGGAAGAGGTCGGCTTCGATGAGTGTGACAAACCCCTGCTCGATGAATAGGCCCGTGGGCTCGCCGCGCTCGTCCTTGTCGATAATGGTTTTGGGGTTGCCCGGTACCGTATGGCGATCGAGGCCATTCAGCTGCAACCCCAGGGAGTTCATGGCGGCATACAAGGGAGGCTGTCCCCAGAATCCGCTAGGCGCCGGGATATAAACAGGATGATTGGGAGCAACGCTGTCAAGTTCATACCGGTTTGGTAGCCGGCCTTCCTCGAGAGTTGCTGCTGCATCGAAGTAATAGGGAGGGTCACCCACGGGGGTGGTCACGATCCACTCTCCGGCCGGGGTAATCTTTGCCAGCTCGGCGATGCGCTTGAGGACATCCGGAATACTGCGTGCCCCTTTCAAGCTAGGCCGCTGCAATTGTGCGCCGATAGAGTCGAGGTGTGCGTGGGTATCGTTAAATCCGGGAATTAACGTCGCACCCGGAAAGTCGCGTACTTCTGTTGTGGGCCCACGCAGCTCGAGCATGGCCGTTTTCGATCCCGTCGCCAGCACTCTCCCCTGCTGGATGGCAACGGCTTCTGCTTCTGTGCCAGAGTTGTCCAATGTCAGGACATGACCCGTCAAAATGGCATCCGCCTGTGTACTCATTTTTCTCCAACTTGTTTTATCACTTGGTTCCAGTACTTCACATCGCGTTTGACGATGCGTGCGAACTCTTGTGGGCCCAGCCCCGTAGGGGGCAGCGACATACTTAACAGGCGTTGTTCGATTTCGGGAGCTTGCAAAATTTTCGTAACATCTGCCGCCACTCGTTCGACCACCGCGGTCGGCGTACCTGCAGGCGCAAAGAGGCCGAACCAGTCGACGACACCCAGTTGTGGGAGGCCAATCTCTTCGAAGCCAGGGACATTGGGCAGTGCCGGAGAACGCGTCCCGGCCACTCCCAAAGCGCGTAGCTTTCCATCCGCAATGAGGGGTCCCGCGGTGGAAATCGTTGCAAACCCCGCAGAAGCCGTCCCGTTCATGATGTTTTCCACGACGGCGGCTTCTCCGTCAAAGGCAATATGAGCCATGTCGACGCCGACACCTAGGTTGAAGAGCGCGCCCAATAGATGGAGCGTCTGATTTGCACCGCTGGAGGCAAAGGAGTGTGCTCCACGGTCTTTGCGCATCAGGTCAACGAATTCCTTGAGCGTTTGTGCCTCCAGACCGGGGTTAATGACATATACGACCGGGGCTTGTGTCATGTGAACGATGGGCACGAAATCGTCGACCGGATCATAGGGCGGGGGCCCAGCGGCCGCAATGGCGTTCTGCACGAGAGCTGAATTGACCCGTAATGCTCCGGTCAATCCGCCGCCGCCGGGTACGTTCTGTACCGTGACGGGTTGCTTCCAGATTTGCGAGAGCTGCCGCGCCGTGATGCGAGCGAGTGCGTCCATGGAGCCACCGGCGAGAAATGGGACCACGAGGGTGACCGAACGCTCGGGATATCCGGTAGATGTACCGGGTTGCGCGCTAGCGGTTGAAGTCATTAATAACGCCAGGACTGACATCAACAACGATTCGAACCAACGGATGCGCTTAGCCATGCGCTGTCTCCCAACTATGTTGTAGAGGGGCTCGCCGAGAGGGGCTCGCCGAGAGGGGCTGGCGTGAAGGGTCGGCCTAACGGGACACGAGATCGCGCCCGGAAAAGCTGCCCTACGACATTATGGTTCAGCTTGAAGGAGACTTCACATGAAAAGTGTGACCGAATAAGCGATTCTTCTTATACCTTCATCATATGAATTCAGCGCGCGTGATTGAAGTAGGCTCTAAGTGTCGATGCTAGCGATATCTAAAGATACCCTTTACATTGCCAAATGGGGACGTCCTGATGTCAATGCACTCGAACCCAGCCAGCTCGCATAATTCGACGAGCTCAGGCTCGCGATATAGACAAACAGGGGCGCCAATACCGTGCTTGCCGGCCACCTCAGCATCAAGGGGCGCAAACCGGTCGGCGATCGGTTTTGAAGCGTGTGGGTAGTGGGTGCCCAGTTCGGAGTTCAGGCCCGAAGCGGATAAGAACAAACGTCCACCGGAGGTCATGCGCCCATGCAGCATACGCAGAATGTGCAAGGCTTCGTGCAAGGGGAGGTAATGAATAAAACGCTGGGAGTACGCCAAGACAACGTCGTTTGGAAGGTCAGTCGCGCGGAGGGTGCGGACATCCTTCTGCAAGTAGCGCCATGGCAAAAGCGAAGTGAGGCACGGTGTCGCTGCGGGGTTGCCTACAACGGTTCGCTCGGGAGGAAGCTGGTCAATTAACAGCGTGGGTATCAGCAAGGCAGCAAAGCGTAACCCCTGAAGCCCGACGCCGCAGCCGAGATCCACTGCCCATCCGCCGGAATTGCGCACGCTCAAGGCGAACTCAACAGCGGCAACATCAAGCTCATCCATACGTTGATGGGCAATGTCAGCTCCGTGCTCTCCGGTTGTCGGACGCATCCGGTCTCCGTGGTCGTTCAAAGGCAACTGAGGCCATCCGTTATTCATTTCCGTCACTGTGAAATAAAGAGGCCGCCCTGTAAGGCCGGGGGGTTATAAGCGCCATGCGCAAGACACCACCGAGAGCCGCCGCCGAATGGAATTCCACCCGTTTTGTGTGGCATCGGGTATTCCCTTAAATGTACTCACGTATGGTACAGGTCGTTGCCATTTTAAAGTCGTGGTCAGCGACGAGAGACGCGGCGTTCAATCGTTGCCGTTAGAAATAGTTGACATGTAATCTAATAAAACGATAGTCTAGTCGAAGACGATAGAAGAATAACCAGTGTCGTGATCGCTACCCATTCGACGCCCGGCAACCAAGAAGAATCGGTAGTGAGGCAAACGAGCATTCATTTTCGAGGAGACTCAGTATGCTGCCGTTCCGCACGTTGGTCCGAATGCGCGCTCTACTCGTGTGTGCGTTCGCTGCAGTCAGTATAGTCCCGCCCGTCCACGCCGAGCCAGTCGTAGACCAGCTGACTCTGGTCGTTGGTTTTCCTCCCGGGGGAGCTTCCGACCTTGTGGCGCGTTTGGTAGCGAAGGGATTGCAAGGAAGCTATGCAAAGAATGTCATCGTTGATAACCGTCCGGGGGCCGCTGGCCGGCTAGCCGCCGAATATGTTAAGGGCCGCCCAGCGGATGGGCGTTGGATGCTCTTTACTCCGACGTTTCCGATGAATATTCACCCGCACATTTACGATAACGTCCGGTATGACACATTGAAAGACTTCACTCCGGTCGCGCCTGTTTCGTTTAACGTGTTAGCGATTTCTGCAGGGCCATCGGTGCCGGAAGAAATCGCATCAATCGAGCAACTCGTAACATGGCTGCGCGACAATCCCGATAAAGCCGTGTACGGCGCGCCGCCCGGGTCTAGTCAGCATTTCTCGGCGGTCAAACTCGCGAAAGCGATTGGCGTTGATTTATCGCTCGTGGGATACCAGGGTGGGGCTCCGTCTCTGGTTGACGTGATGGGTGGGCACATTCCCTTGGTCGTTACCGCCCTACCCGAAGCACTTCCGCACGTACAAAGTGACAAACTCCGCATCCTGGCGCTGACCGCCCGCGAGCGCGTGCCACAACTGCCGGATGTGCCAACTTTGTACGAATCCGGCTATCCCACGGTGGTGACGCAAGACTGGATGGGTTTTCTAGCGCCTGCAGGTTTACCCCAAGACATTCTTGAACGCGCGAACAAGGCGATTACGGAAGCCGTCATGTCACCGGAAGTGCAGGAAGGGTTGGAGCGACTCGGCTCGTTTGCTTACACGGATACTCCGGAGGGGTTCAAGCAAGTTGTTCACGATAGCTGGATGCAGTATCGCGACGTCATCCGCGAGTCGGGGTTTCGAGCCGACGCTCAATAATGCCTTTCAGCAGTCGTTAGTGTGATGGTGAAGGGGAGCTTGAACATTCTGCAAGTTGTATCCCTGCAAAGCAGAAGGGTACGGCCTAGGCCATCTGGCGGCATTGACGGGCCAGCGCGGGGATCAGACAAAGCAGATTGAGGTAACTAGGGTGAGGCGAGTCTATGTGTGCACGTCTTGTAGTGTCGCCGCTGCATGAGTTGTTCGGTGCTGAAGTCAAAGGGTTGGATCTTTCCAAGCCGTTGCCTTCGCACGTGAAGCAGGCCGTCGAGCGCACGTTCGCAACGTATGCCGTTTTAGTATTTCCCGGCCAGCAAATCTCTGATGAGGAACAGATTGTGTTTAGCGAGCATTTTGGGCCGCTGGAGCCCATTGCCAATTACAGTGGCGCGCCCCTTCGGCTGAAGGGGCAGATCAGTGATTTATCCAACCTGGATGGTGAAGGCAAAATCTGGGACCCGACGAGTCGCAAACGCATGTTCAATCTGGCGAATATGCTTTGGCACACGGACAGTTCGTTCAAGCCTGTGCCGGCCCTATGTTCCTTGTTGTCGGGCCGGGTGGTGCCACCCGTGGGCGGTGAAACAGAATTCGTTGACTTACGCGTAGCGTACGACGCGCTGCCCGATACGCTCAAAAAGACACTACAAAATCTCATTGTAGAGCACGACATTTTCCATTCGCGGGCGCAGGTCGGTTTCACCGATCCGGATCCCGAGCTGCGAGCGCGATTTCCGCCCATGCGTCAACGCTTGGTGCGGACCCATTTCCCATCAGGTCGGCGCAGTCTATATCTTGCCTCCCACTGCACACGCGTCATCGGGTGGCCCGAGGACGAGAGCCGTGCCCTGTTGGAAGAGCTTATGCAACACGCGACCAAAGATGAGTTTGTATACACGCATAAGTGGCAGCAATACGATCTTGTCATGTGGGATAACCGCTGCACAATGCACCGTGGGCGCCCTTATGACGATCTGCGCTTCGTCCGTGACGTACGGCGCACAACGGTCTCGGAGCACGCAGATACTTTGACTCAGGAACCCATCGTGGAGGACTAGCTTGCATGACCGGGCAATACGTGTTTCATCCTGATTCGCTCGAGGGGAAGGCCATAGCCTGCGTGCTGCATGAAGGTCACCTGCTTGACGATCGACGTTGGGATGAGTGGCTGGCGCTTTACCACGACGACGCCCTGTTCTGGCTGCCAACGCGCCGATCCGACGGTGAGCCTCTTGCGAGTCCCGACGATGGGGTGTCGCTGATGTATCACGATGCCCGACGCGGATTGGAAGAGCGGGTCGCGCGAATTAGGTCCGGCAAGACGGTTACGGCCGAACCGCTACCCCGCACCACGCATTTGATTACCGCGCCACGAGCGAGCGCGCACGCCGGAGGCGAAGTCGAGGTGGTCAGCCGGTGGGCGACCTTGATTTATGAGCCGCGTACTGCTCGACAGCATCAGTTGGGAGGCTGCTATCAGCACCGAATCATGGAAGGTGAAAGGGGCATGGTAATCGTGGCCAAGAAAATCATCTTGATGAACGAGGAGATACCCACTCAGCTCGACTTTTACTGCGTTTGAGCGCGCTGGAGGATGCGATTGGTCGAATGCGCGCACGGCCCTCCTAAGGTAGGTATTCCTTCGTGTTAATCGTGTTGCGACGTGCCCGCCTTGGCATTTCCCCATTCTGGAACATGGGCGATCAGTTTCTTTAAAGCGGCAACAAAGACGTCGATCTCGGTTTCCGTGAGGGGGGCTAACAGGGCGTTCTGTCGTTCTAGAGCTTCATCGTGAAGACGCGAGTACACGTCGAGGCCGGCAGCAGTGAGCTTGATTTCACCGGTGCGCCGGATGGACGTCTTTTGTTCGATCTCGATCCAGCCTTTTGCTTGCAACGAGGTGATATTACGGCTGACCTGGGCCTTATTCAGGTCCGTTTTGCGGCTGATTTCCCCGGCAGTCATGGGCCCATAGCCGCCGATGCAAATCATGATGCGCCATTCGACGATGCCCATGTCGTAGGCGTCGCGATAGTGGCGCCCGGCTGTGCTGCGTAGACGGTTCGCGAAGATCGCGGCCAACGTGGCAACGTGGCGATCGATCGTCATCACCGCAGGTTGAGCTGACATAGGCAGGGAGTGTTTTTTGGCCAAACGTTTACGAGACAGCGACATAGCTTCTACAAATAAAAATAGGCAACTTCACTCGTTTCAGCGATATTGAATTCGCAGAAGAGGAGTTACAGACGGATGACGGTATCATCGATAAACCCCCTGCACGACCTTCTTGACGACCGACCGGCAGACGGGGTGTTCAAGATTGCACGCCGTGCTTACACAGATCCCGCAATTTTCGATTTGGAGATCAGGCATATATTTGAGGGCACATGGAATTTTGTTGGCCTCGAAAGTCAGGTCGCTCGCCCTTACGATTTTATTACGGCCCGGCTGGGGCGTCAGCCTATTCTGATCACGCGGGATCAATCGGGTCAATTAAGCTGCGTATTGAACAGTTGCACGCATCGCGGCGCGCTTCTCGTCTCGGAAAAGCAGGGCAACCGCCGTACGCATGTTTGCCCGTATCATGGCTGGGCATTCGACGCTGCAGGCAGGAAGCTTCGCGTGAATATGCAGGATGCGGGAGGCTATCCGGCATCGTTCGCAAGCATGCCGCTCGATCTCGTTCGGGTCCCCCGTTTCGCATCATACCGGGGGCTCATGTTCGCCTCGATGAATCCCGAGGTTCCGCCTTTGGAGGAATATCTGGGAGACGCGCGGGTACTGCTAGACCTGGTAATCGACCAGGCGCCCAACGGCCTCGAGCTTGTCGAAGGGGAAACCTGCTACACATTCGGCGCAAACTGGAAGTTGCAGCTAGAAAACGGCCTTGATTTCTATCATTTTGCCACGACGCACGCATCCTACGTGGATATCCTCAGGCGGCGGCTTGCCGACCAAAATCCTGAAGGAAGGGGTCTATGGATTGACGATGAGAATTATGGGCAAGGCACATTTAGCTTTCCCAATGGCCACGCTGTCATGTGGGCTAATAGAAATTCCTTGCGTGTGAAGCGTCCCATCTTGCATGACGAGGATGCGTTCGAAAGGATCAAGGCGAAGGTGGGGGCGAAGCGCGCGAAATGGATGTTGCTCAATCGTAATCTTACGATTTTTCCTAATCTGCAAATCATTGATGTTCACTCCTTGCAGTTGCGATTGTGGGAGCCACTCGCACCAAACCTGACCCGGATGCGGGCGTGGTGTTTGGCTCCAATTGGCGAGTCCAGAGAAGCTCGGGTACGCCGCATCCGGCAATATGAAGACTTTTTCAACCCGACGGGGCTAGCCACCTCAGATGACAACGTCATGTACGAGTTGTGCCAAGCGGGGTTTGCAGCTTCAGAAAGTGGCCATAGTGCGGCCTACTTGCGCGGGATGGGATTGCCTCAGGCAACCGCCTTCAGTGAAGAATTGGGTATCAGCCCGGTAGATGCCGTAGCAGGAACGTTTGAATTTGGCGGTGAAACCTGTTTGCACGCCTGTTACCGGGAGTGGTTTCGCTTGCTAACGAATTAAAGCGAAACATGTGTCCAGACTTAGATTTACGCCAAGCAAAATTCATATAACTCTATCTTTACGTGCGAGGAGACCGAAGATGAAATCGATTGGTACGAAACGGAGCATGGCCGCGGCGGTATTCGGTAGTTTGGTAGCTGCGACCGCGCTGACAATGACGACTGCAACCGCGCAAATCGTCGATGGTCCGATCCGTCTATTAGTCGGCACGCCTGCCGGCGGTTCTAACGACCTGGTGGCGCGCAGCGTGGCTGAGAAGATGCGAGAAATGACCGGACAAATGGTCATCGTCGAAAACAAAACGGGAGCAAGCCAGCGCCTGGCCGTCGGTGAGGTGAAACGTGCAGCGCCTGATGGCAAAACCCTGGTGTTAGCTACCAGCGGCACGTTCACGATCCATCCCCACATTTTCCCCAAACTGGAGTACGACCCGGTTAACGACTTTACGCCCATCGCAGGCGTCGTGCGTTTTGACTCGGGCATTGCTGTCAACGCGGACCTGCCCATTCACAACATGCAAGATTTCGAGAAATGGGTTAAAGAGCATCCAGAGCAGGCAAGCTACGGCACGCCAGGCGCGGGCACCGTCTCGCATTTCACCGGCATCTTGTTGGGCAACGCGCTCGGTGTTGACCTGACTCATGTTCCCTACCGCGGGGGCGCGCCGGCCATGGCCGATTTGGTTGGTGGTCAAATACCTATCGTATTGAACTCACTCGCCGATCTGGTCGAAATGCATAAGGCGGGTCGCATTCGCGTATTAGGTTCATCGGGTAATCAGCGCTTGAGTCTGCTGCCCGATGTGCCAACCTTGTTAGAGCAGGGGGTGAACGTAGATGCTTCAGTAACGTTGGGGATCTATGGTCCGGCAGGTATGGATCCTGAACTGGTGCAGAAATTGAACCGTGCCATCCTCGAGGCAGCTGCACAACCAGACGTGCAAAAGCGCTTCGTGGACTACGGGTTGATCCCTCAACCTTTGTCACCTTCCGAGCTAGCCGCGTTGCTAGATCGTGAGCGCAAGAGTTGGGAAGAACCGGTGAAAGGCAGCGGCTACATTGCCGAGTAAATTCTTCTGTGCAGGCCCAGCATACCGGGCCTGAATAGGGCGGCACTCATAGCGTCTTAAGACCTATGCCGTTTTCACCGGAAAGTGGGCGCCGAGGCACGTGGTCGCTGCGGCGCCAAGAGAATCACAGGGGGCAGTACATGAAGATAGTCAAGGTCGAGGACTTGCACGCCGACGGTGGTTGGCGAGTTTTTTCGTTCCTGAAGATCACTACCGACCACGGGGTGGTGGGCTGGTCCGAGTTCAATGAAAGTAGCTGGAATGGCGGGCTCACGCTTGTCATCCGCAAGCTTGCGCAACACATCATTGGTCAGGATCCACGGGAGGTGGGACGCATCAGCGCGATGCTGACGGCAATCACCAGGATGGCCCCAGGAGGTGTGAATCGGCAGGCCGTTGCTGCTATTGAAAATGCTTGTCTCGACGTGAAGGCACGAGCATTGGACGTGCCTGTGTACGCGCTCTTCGGTGGCCCTTATCGCCAGGAAGTCGAGGCTTATTGGTCGCATTGCGGCACTTTTCGTGTTCGCAACGCACAGCTCTTCGAAACGGTGATCGGCACGCCACCTTTACGGACGCTTGACGACATGCGGGCGTTGGGACACGAGGCACGTCAACGCGGTTTTAGGGCAGTCAAAACCAACCCCATTATCTTTGGGCCTGATGGCCCGGTTATGCTTAACCCTGGATTCGGCCCGCAAAATCTCGACTTTTCGGGTAACCCTGCAACGGGTCTCATCGACGGTATCGCGAAACAGTTGGGGGCGTTGCGCGAGGGGTTGGGAGACCAGCCAGGGTTGCTGCTCGACGTGAACTTCAGCTTCAAGCCGGAAGCGCTTCGCTTGTTGGTTCAGGCCATCGAACCGATGCGACCGCTTTGGCTCGAGGCCGATCTTCACGCTCCCCAGGCATTAGCTCAAGTGCGAGCACAGTCGCAAGTGCCCATCGCCTCGTTGGAGTCAATCTATGGGCGTGGTGGCTACAAGCCCTTCCTGGACGCGGGGGCGGTAGACGTGGCGATCATCGACGTCCCCTGGAATGGGTTGATGGAGTCGGTCCGCATTGCCAACCTGGCGGAGGTGTACGAGGTCAACATTGCGCCGCATAATTTCTATGGGCATCTGTCGACGTTCATGAGCGCACATTTGTGCGCATCGGTACCCAATGTGCGTATTTTGGAGTTCGAAGGGGATGACGTTCCCTGGAAAGATGATCTGGTCACGCAGCCGCCACAACTCGTCGACGGATTCTTGCGGATTCCTACGGGTCCGGGCTGGGGCACCGAAGTGAATGAAGAGGCAGTGCGGGCGCACCCACCGCAGCAACGCGTCGTCAGCCCTTGGTTCGACGGCGGGACAGTGAGCGCCAACACCTAGTCCGTGTAATCGCCGCCAGCGATAAAAAAGGCAGGGTCCTGAAGGTTTGCAATGGCACTTAGATTGATACGATGCTGGGTGCTTAGTTTGCAATCTTCGGTTTGGTACGCTCGTCGTCAGCTCGCGGTTCGCGGCTGCGGGTGTCTTCATCGCCCGACGCGCGAATACGCTCTTCGAACCGGTGAGCTGAGAAGTGATAGAAGGGTTGTGGGCAAACCAGCCGCGATACGAGGGACGCCACCAACGAAACCACCAAAAGCCATACCAACATGGATTCGCTACTGGTCATTTCCATGGTAATAATGCTGGCGGTTAGGGGGGCCTGAGTTGCGGCGGCTAAAAATGCCGACATACAAAGCAGAACAAGTACTTTTTGGTCTACCGTGTGATTCGTCCAGCGAGCCAGTTCTTCGCCGATACCAGCACCAGCTGTTAAAGCGGGAGTGAAGATCCCGCCGGGGATCCCTGCCCAGTAACTGGCTACCGTGGCAAGCAACTTGTTCAAGCCGAACGCTGTGCCCTCGATGGGCTGCCCGGCCAGAGCAGTGGCGGTGATTCCGTACCCGGTGCCGTAGGTCGCGTGGGCGGTGATCGTACCAAACGCAGCAACGCACAGCCCCAAGATAAACGCGACCCGGACGGGATGTCGTTTCACCCAGGATCGGCACCGCGCCGGTACCACACCCGCAGGGCCCTTGCACAGTAACAGCGCAAACGCTCCTCCAGCCACCCCGCATATTGCGCCGCAGAGCAAGGTCCAAACCATCATGGTGTCGGACAGCGCCGAGCCCGTGAAGGTGCCGAAGTAGGGGTTGTCGCCGGATAGTGCAACAACGATTAGCCCGGTGGCGATCACACCAATGAGTAACCGGCCCTGCCAGCGTAGCGCCGTATCTCGGCCGAGCTCTTCCACAGCAAACAGTACGCCGGCAAGGGGTGCATTAAATGCAGCTGCTAGTCCACCCGCCGCGCCGGTGGCCATGAGTTCCGTAGGGCGAAAATTTTTCAGCGGAACGCCCAGCCGATCGCACAGGCGTCCCCAGGAAACCATAATGGCCGCTCCCACTTGTACCGAAGGCCCCTCACGGCCGACGGAAGCTCCGAAGAGCAGCGCGAAGAAGGTAAGGGGGATCTTCCACACAGATTGAACAAGTGAAATTAGCCGGAATCGTCGCGGATCATGTTCCATCGACATGGAAGCCATCACTTGAGGAATGCCACTGCCTTCTGCAAGGGGCGCGTAGCGCAACGTTAGCCAACGCAAACCGGCCAAACCGAACGGTAATACAAGCCAAACTGCCCAGGGGGCCGCTGTGATCCAGCGTAATTGCCAGGCATGCGCAACATCCACCATGGAGGCGAAGGTGACCGCGACGCCTGCCACGATGGACGCCCCGAGAATGATCAAACCAAGCTGGAGAAACTGGGCCGCCAGGATGCGCAGGGCCTTGCATTGGTGTTCGCAAGTCAGACGCAGTCGGGAGAGCACGCGGTGAGCCAACGACGTTTTCATTGATTCTAGGTTGGTATGCAGCAGACTATGGGAAGCATTGTTATGGTTATGCCCGACTGCCCATCGTAACAGGAGCTGACGATCGACTCGAGTTTGCCCGCCCTTGCGACCTGGGACCACCACGAAAGGGCAAATGCTAAATAGCATGGGTTAATGGCATTCTAAATAACTACAGGGAATATCTATAGACCTGATCTGTCTTTGTTGTCGGGCGCAGGTCTGTTAACGTTTTCTCACTGGCTCGTAGTGATCGGGTCGCCCCATCGCTTGCCGTCCAAGCCACTACGGCGACACATTCTTCAGGTTGTGCTGTTGCTGCTCAATCTCGATGCCAGCGCAAGCTCTGACGCTTGAATGCTGTGCCCCTGATTGCACTTCTTTCTTCATCGGTCGGGCGGGCGCGGGGTGCATTGGCCGTAACACGGGGTGGGCCGGTCATGCGAACAACCGCAACGGCCCGACGCGTGATCTCCTCCAGGTTGTGTCTCTTCTGCAACAACAGCTGCCTGCAGAAACTTTTCGACTGCTTTTTATGACGCTTTCATTTCGCAACGTTAACAAGCGCTTTGGCGACTTACGCGTGATTGATGATTTCTCGCGGGAGATCGCCAGTGGCGAGTTGGTCGCTTTGGTGGGGCCTTCGGGCTGCGGCAAGTCGACCTTGCTGCATATCGCGGCGGGGTTAGAACATCAGACCGGAGGTGCGGTACTGCTGGAGGGCAGGCCGATTTCTGCGCCCGGCCCTGAGCGCACGCTGATGTTTCAAGAGAACGCGCTCTACCCGTGGTTGCGACTGGTCGACAACGTGGCCATGGCCATGGAGTTGCAAGGCGTGAGTCGCCGTGTCGCACGGCAGGAGGCGACTGCCTGGCTGGAAAGAGTGCAGCTTAAAGGCTTCGAAGACTATTACCCCCATCAGGTGTCTGGGGGCATGCGTCAACGAGCTGCTTTGGCGCGCGCCTTTATCGCGCAGCCCAAGGTGTTGCTCCTTGACGAACCCTTCGGAGCATTGGATGCGCTCACTCGAATGACCCTACAAGACGCCTTGTTGGACCTTATCCAGGAAGCTCGTCCCACGGTGCTCCTGGTGACCCACGACGTCGATGAGGCGCTGTTCCTGGCCGATCGCGTGCTGGTGTTCAGTAAGCGACCAGCCGTCGTTCTGAAAGAGTTTCATCTTGAACATTACGTTAAGACCCATGATTTGACCGAAATGGGTCCCATCCGTCGCGAAATTCTGGAGTTGTTGGGCATCGACACCGGGTATCACAAAGGCCCGGCCGAAGGCGCACGACACGATCAATTGGAAGGAGTTGCACCATGAAGTTTCCCCGTTTGGGATTTTTGGTAGGAGCGCTAACGGCGCTTGCTTTGGCGGCCCCGGTGAGTGCAGCGGAAAAGCTGCGTGTGGGCTTTTTGCGCGTCATGGACGATGCTCAGGCAATTCTTGCTTATGAAGGCGGGTTTTATGAGAAGCACGGCCTGGATGTCGAGTTAATTGAGTTCGCTTCGGGAACCGACCTCATCAAAGCCATTGTGGGCGGGCAGCTGGATACTGGGGTGCTCGGGTTTACGAATGCTGCGGCGTGGTCGTCGCGCGGAGCTGACCTGAAAGTGGTCGGCGGTGCGCAGCACGGGTTCCACTCCATCGTCGTGCGCGACGATACTGGAATCAAGAGTGTGGCAGATCTGAAAGGGCATACATTGGCTTCTCAGCGCGAGGGCAGTACGGCCGATGTCGTGTTGAAGGGTGTGGTACTCAAAGAAGCGGGGCTGGCGCCCGACGACCTCACCATCATGGGTGTGAGCCCGCAGGTGGCGGTGCAGTCGCTGGTGGGGAAGCGTGTCGATGCGGCCTTCTTGTTTGAGCCACAGTCGACCATTGCGCAATTGATAGCACCAGTAACGCAAATCTACGAGATCGGCGAGGTCTGGCCCTTCCCATGCATGGTGGTGATTACCAGCGGAGATGTTCTCAAGAATCGCAAGGACGCCGTATGGAAGTCATTGGACGCCCAGCATGAAGCGATTGTGATGTTGCAAGAGCAGCCTGCCGAGGCGGCGAAGCTCATCGCATCCTACTTCGTTGCTGAGCCGGTATTAAAGACGCTGAACCACGGAGAAGTGCCGCGCGAACAAGTGATTCAGGCCGCCATTGAAAGTCAAACGTTTAGCTCAGTGTTGACCGAGCAAGAACTGGCGCGCATGCAGGAGATCGCCGACATCATGCAAGCGCAAGGCTCGCTTAAAACGCGGGATGGGGGCCGCTTCATCGTGGACGACATTGTCGATCTAGAGTGGCAGCAGACACGCAACCTGCAAGGTTAGTGAGCCGACCGGGTATTTCATGAGCACACAAACTCGCTTGACAGGTTTTCCCAAGGCAGTGGCGATCGTGGTCGCCATTGGCAGCATTTTGATGCTGTGGCAGTTTGCTGCCTGGACCTTGCCGGACTTTCTCATGCCCGGGGTGCCAACGGTGTTTGATCGCTTACTGGAAGAGCTGCGGTCGGCGTCGTTTCTGGCAGCGCTTTCGGGCAGTATGACGCGTCTCGGTCTAGGATATGGCGCCGCGCTGTTGTTCGGAGTGGGCTTCGGACTGCTCGGTGCAGTGCTTTACTTTTTCCGTGAAGTCTTGAAGTCGGCGATTATTATCCTGCAATCGATCCCGTCAATTGCCTGGGTTCCGCTGTTCCTCATTCTGATGGGCTTCGGGAATCTGCCCATCATTGTGGTGATCGCGTTGGCCGCTTTCTTCCCTGCCGCTCTGTCGGTCATGAACGCGACCGAAAGCGTGCAGAAGGTACATGTTTCGGCCGCGCGCGTCATGGGCGCGAATCGTTGGCAACTGCTTAAACGAGTCTACCTGCCTGCTGTCATGCCCGAATTGATCACGGGGGCACAGCTGGCGTTCGGGAACGCCTGGCGCGCCCTGATTTCCGCGGAAATGCTCATCGGCTTCGGGCAGGGTCTCGGGCGCTCATTAGCCTATGCGGGTGAAACCGCCGACATGATCGGTGTCATGACCAATATTCTTACCATTGCAGTACTGGCAACCCTAATTGATCAGGTGTTGTTAGAGAACCTACGGCGCAGGGTTCTGCATTACCAGTATGTGTAGTGGCCTGCTGGATTGCACCATGCGCCTTTCGCTCAACGTTGGTAGTTGCAGGCTAAGCACCCGGCGCATCGCTTCGGATGTTCTGCAAGAGGTAGCTCCATGAGCCGCATTCGACACCTCGCGTATCTCGCTGTGCTGACACCTGTTTGCTTAATGGCATTCTGCGTCGCAGGTGTTTTGGGCAACAGCGTCCATGCCAGCGCGACGAAGCCGGCGGTGCCTGTCGCCGTGCATTATCTGCCGCCACCGACGCTGCCGGGAGCTTCGCCGCGCACACCCGAAGGGGTGGAAACCGCGATACTTGAGCGTCTGAGAGAAGATGAAAAGTTGCCGCTGCAGCCGGTCAGTCTACCCCCCGTTCAGGCGGGAAATGTGTTGCGGGCCAAAGGTGTTGAGCTTGCCTTGATTGCAGTGCCCGAGAATACGGGGATCGCGTGGCAGGGGGCTCGTGTCGTGCCTTTAGCATATCGCTTTGGCGCAATGGCCATTATGCGTTCCGACACCGATATCCAAACGTGGGACGACTTGCGCGGACGTACGGTTTGCCTTTCGGAAGGCGGTTGGTTCACAGGGACGATTACGTCCCGCTTCGGGGCAATCGAGATCGTACACAAGGCTCCCGCCGATGCCTTAATTGCCCTGAGGGTCGGGGAGTGCGATGCCACCGTACATGACAGCTGGCTTCTGGAGGAGCTTCTTGAGTTCCCCGAGTGGCAGAAGTTTTCGGCCCGTTTGCCGGTCATCGACCAGCGCGTGCTCGCCTTCCTGGTGGCAGAACAACCTTCAAAAGCGTACGATCTTGCTCGCCGTGCCGCACGGCAATGGCGCGGTGCGGAATTTCAGAAACTGGTGCGCAAAATGGCGCACAACATCGCCTTCGAAGTCTACCTCGATCAAGACGT
>CAZMVM010000021.1:0-30419 GCA_964569785.1 uncultured Pigmentiphaga sp.
CATCGCCTTCGAAGTCTATCTCGATCAAGACGTACCCGACTGTCACTAGCGCTTCGCGCCTCGCCTGACGACTTTCTTTGTAGCAGGCGTCGGTCCGGTGATGCGAGTGTTGACCTGTCTTGTGGCCCGGCGCGTTGCTTTGAGCGCGCGCGCCTGACGCCAGCGAATCTCCTACAATGAATGGTTAGCAGCGTGTCGAAAATCCCTTCGATGCGCGGGTGGGCTTTGCGTGCCCCGCATCCGATCAGGCCTGTTCTTCCTGCGACCAGGGGCAACCGGACGCACTTTACTGGCCAATCGATTTTTCGCTGGAATCCGCAGCTTTGGGCAGAACTTATCTCAACGTTACTTTCGCGCAGAAAGATCAAGTCAAGGCGCTAGGAGCTCGCTGGGACCCCGGCCGACGTAAATGGTATGTGCCCGCCGGCCTTAACCTAACACCCTTTGAGCCGTGGTTAGATGATACGGAGCTTGCAACCGCCAGCGGCCAGCGCGAACTGGTAGTGGAGTCGGGCGCGGGCACTCTGGCCGCGCCCACAGCTGCCGTGTCGCTATCTCGCCTGCTGGTTCAGGTGTCGATGCTGGTCGACCGGGCTTTCCCCGATCCGGTTTGGGTGATGGTGGAAGTCGTGAACGCGCGAACCCACGGCAACGGGCATGTGTATTTCGAATTGTCGGAGCGTGACCCGGATGGCCGCGTGCTTGCCAAAGCAGCGGGTGTCATCTGGGCAAACAACGCGGTTCGTATTCTTCCACGTTTCGAGCAGCGCACGGGCGCGCAGATCGCACCAGGAATCAAGCTGTTGGTGCAGGCTCGCCCGGTGTTTAAATCACAGTACGGTTTTAGTCTGGAAATTACCGACATCGATCCAGACTACACGTTAGGCGACCTGGAAGCACAGAAACGGGAGATTCGTAACCGCTTACAGCGTGAGAAGCTTTTTGATCGCAACCGGCAGCTTGCACCTCCGTGGGATTTCGAAACGGTGCTAGTACTCGCGCCCCAGGGTGCGGCAGGCCTCGGTGATTTCCAGCGTGAAGCCGAACGGCTCGAGCGGTTCGGCGTGTGTCGCTTTCATTACGTATATAGCCGCTTTCAAGGCGAAGGTGCCGCAGCGGAAATGCGAGCCACCCTACAGCAAGCGCTGGCGGGGTGGCCGTCAGATGCCGCGTTGGACGCCATCGTAATCATTCGGGGGGGTGGGGCTGTTAACGATTTGGCTTGGCTGAACGATTACCAACTGGCCCGCCTGATCTGCGAAGCTCCCGTTCCGGTCTTAACAGGCATCGGGCATGAGCGTGACAACACGATCCTCGATGAAGTGGCTAACCAGCGCTTCGATACCCCCTCCAAGGTAATTGCGGGTATTGAGCGAACAATTCGCCTGCGCGTGGATGAGGCGCAGCGGGCCTACGAGCTGATCCGAACGAGTTCGCTGCGCGCTGTCGACTTGGCGCGTCGTGACATTGCTGCTTTGGAGAGTACGGTGCGACAGCATTCACAGCGGCAGTTGGCACGAGGTCGACAAGTGGTCTCCGAATCCTTGAGCGAGTTACAACTTGCCGCTGTTAACATGCTTCACGAGGGTCGCCGTCAGGCGCAGAAGCTCATCATCGAGACCCGCCATCAATCCTACCGCCATCTCGCGGTGGCAGGCGCCACGGTCCCCGCGCTCTTATCTGACATCCGGATCGAGACCCGGCAAGCATTACGCAGTGCTCGGCTAACGACCCGAGCCGAGCTAACGTCTTTGCTGGATCACGCACGTACGCATGCGCACCGCGCACATGAAATCACACAGCTCCGGCGGGCGGAAATCGCGGAACGTGCGCGCCGTTCAGTACAAGAGGCAAGGACTTCTTCAGAAAGCCTGTGGCGCGAGATTGCCGGTCAGGGGCCGCAGAAGACGCTTTCACGGGGATTCGCCTTGGTGCGCGACCAGCATCAAAGCCCGGTGACCAGCGCAGCGCGGGCCCGACAAGCCAGACACCTAGAAATTCAATTTCATGACGGCTCCGTTACCGTTACATGTCGTGCCAGCGACAGCGAAGAGAATTGACCGAACTTCGGAGGATTGCCAATGAGCTACACAACATTTCGTGAAGCATACGGGGCACTGAAAGCCCATGCAGAATCGCTTCGATCGCAGCAGGAGCCCAACATCGACGATCTCTTACGCATTGTGGAAGATTCAGTTGCTGCCTTCAAAGTATGTCAGCAACGAATTGACGCGGTGGAGAAGGCGCTTGAAGCGGCGCTTAATGAGATGGAGACGGACTCCTTCGAAGCGTCTGATTCCGACGATATCGAGTAACGAAGGCGGGCCTGCGCGTTGCGTGGCCCGCACGGTAGAGTGCGTCAGGTAGTCAATGTCGAACGACGCCGACTACCTTAAATTTACAGGGTTAAGCGCGAGGGGGCGTGTTCAAGCCCTTGACGACGGCGGGCCGAGCCAGAAAGCGCTCGAGCGCGCGATTGACGTGGGTGAACTCGTCGAGCTTCAAGAGGTCGCGCGCGTTATACGTTGCTTCCAAAGTACGTACCCAAGGGAAGGTGGCCATATCCGCAATCGTGTACTCGTCGCTCACAATCCATTCGTGCTGGGCCAGTTGTGTATCGAGCACGCCCAGCAAACGTCGCGTCTCATTCACATAACGGTCGCGGGGGCGTTTGTCTTCGTAGTCCTTGCCGCCAAACTTGTAGAAGAAGCCCACTTGGCCAAACATGGGGCCGACACCCCCCATCTGAAACATGAGCCACTGAATCGTCTGCCAGCGCAAGATAGGATCTTCTGGAATGAATTTTCCGGTTTTCTCGGCCAGATAGAGCAAAATCGCGCCCGACTCAAATAAGGGCATCGGCTTTCCGCCCGGTCCCTTCGGATCGATAATGGCCGGGATTTTATTGTTCGGGTTGAGCGAGAGAAACTCTTCAGACATCTGGTCGTTAGTGTCGAAACTGACCCGGTGAGCTTCATACGGCAAGCCGGTTTCCTCTAGCATGACCGAGACCTTGATGCCATTCGGAGTAGGGAGAGAGTACAGCTGGATGCGATCGGGATACTTCGCGGGCCACTTCTTGGTGATGGGAAAATCGGAAAGCTGAGTCATATGCAGTGTTTGCTCCAGGAAACGATCTACCAAACCGAGCGTTCAGAATACCCGGGAAATCGGCTTGTGCAAAACGATAACAGCAGTGTCACGGCTCCGCTTGGGACGGCCCGCTTATGAGTTCAACAATGTCGCGCACCCTCCCGAACCGGTATTATTATTTGGAGAATTTCCAGAATGTGCTGGCCTGGGTGTTCACGCACCACCGCGATCTACTCACCAGCGAAGAAGCCGCATTCTTCGACGCTTTTCAGGTCTTGCCCCAGCCTTCGCGCGCTCTGTTTGTACGCATGGCCATGCGCAAAGGCGAGCTTTTTAGATGCTCGCGTTTGAAATACGATGAGATCGGCAATGTCGCCGTCGCTGCGCGTCCTTTGCTTGCTTTAGGGTGGCTGGACGACAATCCAAAGCTGGATGCGCTTCAAGTCGCTCATTTATTAACGCGGCCTGAACTGGCCCAGCACTTTAGTCATCTCATCCCGCAGAAGTCATGGCCCAAGAGCCGCATGGTCGCCGTATTGCTTGAAAACTGCAGCGAACCACGCGGTTGGCGCGAGTGGTGTCCCGAAAGTAACGAAACGGTACTTCAGTTTCGCTTGGGCGCGCTCTGCGATCGCCTGCGAGTTATGTTCTTTGGCAACGCGCGTCAGGATTGGTCTGAGTTCGTGCTGTCAGACTTGGGCATTCTTCGTTATGAAAGTGTGCCGCTGTTACCTGGCTCGCGGGCGTTCGAAACTCGTGCCGACGTTGATCTCTACCTGCACATGCACGAATGCGGACAACGGCTGGCGTCAGGTGAGTCGCCAGTCGCCGTGCTTGCCGATCTGGGATTGCATTCTTACGAGAATACCTGGCTAGAGTCACGCCGTACGCGACTGCTTTTTCGCATCGGCGTGCACTTGGAGCGGGAAGGTAAGTTGGAAGAAGCATTGAAGGCACATTTAGGCAACCCGCACCCGGAGGCCCGTATCCGCGCCATTCGCGTGCTGGAGCGCTTGGACCGCGTGCATGAAGCTTGCATTCTGGCTGAGGAGACGATGAAGACGCCACGGTGCGAGGCGGAATTCCAGCAAGTTGTTCGGATGGTACCCCGTTTGCTGCGCACCCTTAAGAGGGTGGAAGGCAATAGTGGCAGTGCGTTGAATGAGCTGCTCCCCACGCCCGCCTATCACGAATCCAACGACAGCGGTGAAAGCGATCGCCGCGAAGAGGTGGTTAAGCACAGCGATGCGGGTGTACATCAAGATGCTGGTGTACCCGCAAACCACAGCATCCAAGCCGGTATCCTGGCCTTATCGGGGCAAGCCACGTGCACGGATGCTGGATCATTGCACGCCGCTACAACGTGCATCGAGCAAAGTCATTCCAGCCTCCAGTTGCCCGATCCAATAAAGCGGCCCGCGTCAGCGCTTGCCCGTAGTCTCAATGCCCGCCTCCAAGAAGTGAGCGAGCCGGCTGTTATTGCGCATACGGTGCAATTGCCATACGCCTTACGTGAGCATAATGTGGAGCACGCTTTAGCCCAATATTTGAACAATCGTGATGCACCTGTGTTTTACGTTGAAAACATGTTGTTTAATGGGCTGTTTGGTCTTTTTTTCTGGGATATTCTTTTTAAACCACTGCCCGGTGCGTTTTTCCATCCGTTTCATGCCGGGCCAGCCGATTTGCTTCGTCCCGAATTTTACGCACGACGTGCAGAACTGTTTGAAGAGCGGTTGACCGAACTGGATAACGGCTTACATGTCGAGCGCATTCTAACGACCTACCAAAATAAATTTGGCCTGCAATGCTGGTTCGTGAACTGGGGCATCTTGCACGATGACCATGAGCCCGGGCAACCATCGAGGCTGTTGCGGTTAGCACTGAAGTGTATTCCTCCCGAGCATCTAAAATTGATTTTTAAACGCCTCTGTAAAGATGTGCGCAACAACGGTTCGGGGTTTCCGGATCTAATTCAGTTTTTTCCCGACCGCGTTAAGTATGAACTCGTGGAAGTGAAAGGCCCGGGTGACCGCCTGCGCGATAATCAACTGCGCTGGCTGCACTACTTAAGTTCCCACGGTGTACCTGCTAAGGTCTGCCACGTGAATTGGAAGGGTGACCACTGTGACGAAGAGACAAGCTCGCCACGCCCGTAAGAGGCGACGAGCTTGCCGAGTATGTCAATACTCGGATGTGTATAGACGTTAAGGGGCGAGTTTCGTGCGGCTCGCTTCGCGTTGCACAATACTAATGATCTCGTTGACTTGCGGATGCGGGTGGCTTAGCAGTGCTAGCTGCTCCCGCCCACGCGCAGACAAACGAGCATATCCCCAGGTAGCCCGCCGGAGGGCTTCTTGAAAGCCTTCCCGTTCAAGGTAAGCCTGGAGGTTATGGTCGAAGAAAGAAATACTATCCGCGTCTTTGAGCAGGTCGCTGCGTGGGTCGCCCCCCGATTCATGATATCGAACGAGCCGACATGTCTCTTGGCGAATCCCGCGCGGCACGCCGGCAAGGCGTAAGTGTCGGGCGGTAATACGGGCACCGATGGCAGCATGCATTTCTTTAAAATGGTCGTAATCGTCAAAATCTTGCCGCCGAATGCGATTGGGGCGCGCCCGCTCGATATCGTGCGCGAGTGCTGCGAGCCGGAGGGCAGGGTCCGCATCGGGGGCCAGACGCAGCAACCACTTGAGCGCGTTTTCGGCGTGCCCGGGATCCTCGGGCACTTCCGAGTGCCGAATTTGGTCTCGAATAAGCTGTTTTGCGCGTGCAATCGCTGACTTATAACGCATAGCGCATACGGTATAGACGTACAAGAACAACAAGGTTCATGGCAACTGCCAATATCCAAAGCGTTGCCACGGGTAGTTGTAGAGCCACTCCCAACGCTAGAATCAGCATGCGCAAATCGCGTCCAATGCGTATACGCTCGTTGAGAACGCGATCAGCTTTATGCGCGGAATAGCTGGTCATGAAACTACCCACGAGGGCCGCTATTCCCAACCAGAAGTAGCCTGGCGTGCTGAGCTGCATAGCCTGCCAGGTTACCGCGGCAATCAATATTGCGTCTCCGTAGCGGTCGAGTTGGGCGTCAAGCCAGCCGCCGTAAGCACTTGATTGACAGCGCAAGCGGGCAATTTCACCGTCACAACCGTCCAGCACCGATGCCAGTTGAATAAGTAGCCCAGCAACGACCAGCAGCGGCCAGGTGTTGAATCGGGCAGTAATAAAGGCCGCAAGCAAGCTGAGCCCTAAAACGATCAACGAGATTTTGTTGGGTGTTATTTGCTCATGGTGAACAATGCGTCGGGTAATCCACCGCGAGCAGGGACGATTAAGATACTTCGCCACTGGCCCGTCAGCTGATTTGCTGGTCAAGCTTGCCAGCAGGTCATTGCGGACATTTTCAAGATCGGCCGGGGTATCGATATCGTGCCAATAGGTGTGGCTGACATCACAGGCCGCGAAGATTTTTTCGTCGGCCAATTGCTGCATAATCGACGATAGACGGGTGTCGCCTGCCGGTTGGATGGTGGCCAGTCGTCGAATGATGTGTGCATTGCAGAAGAATGCGCCGGTGTCGAATGCGTCTGGCTTTTCGAGCTCTTTGCCAAGGGCGAGAATATGCCTGTCGCGCACCTGTACCTTGGTGGCATCGGCAAAGTCGATGCTAGCGCGGCTGAGACGACGGTCGATCGCCAACGTCGCACCCGTGCCAGGACCACATTTGATTAAGGTCTGCAGGAGTTCGAGGCTGTAGACATGGTCGGCCATTAACAGCAGAAAGTCGTCCGATAGATGTCGAGCGGCTACCGCTGCGCTATAGCCGTTTTCTGTGGTGCTCCAATGGGCGTTATGTACGAGCTCGACCTTACGTGCCAAGGGCTTGGGCAGCTTGCGATGCCAATCGTGCAAATCGTGGTGTCGATAGCCCGTAACCACAAGGATGCGGTTTGCACCGACAGCGTCGAGCAAGCGCACGTTTCTTTCCAGCAGGGTCGTGCCAAGTAGCGGGGTCAACGGCTTGCAGGCCGAAGCGGCCTGCAGCCGGGATCCCCGCCCGGCGGCTAGGATCACGGCTTCCATCAGAGATTAGGCCGGAATGGCAACAGGCTTTTTCGCAATGAACTCTTCGACCGCTGTGTAGGCTTGGTCGTCGGTCATTTGACGGGGCGGGTGTTTGCAGAAGTAGGCAGAGGCTGCATCAATGACGCCGCCTTGTCCGCGCATCAAAGCGAGTTTGGCGCAGCGAATCATGTCGATGGCCACACCTGCGGAGTTCGGAGAGTCTTCTACCGAAAGACGCAGCTCGAGGTTGAGCGGCACATCGCCAAACATGGTGCCTTCCATCCGCAGGAAGCAGACCTTGTTGTCCTTTTGCCAGGCGACGTAATCGGAAGGTCCTACATGAATGTTCTCATCTTCGAGGCGCTTTGCGGTTACCGCCTGGACCGCCTCGGTCTTGGATGTGCGCTTGGAGGCAAGACGCTCGCGATTGAGCATCATCATGAAGTCGGTATTGCCGCCCGTGTTCAGCTGATAGGTACGCTGCAGTTTGATGCCGCGACGGGCAAATAGGTCGGTGAGAACCCGGTGAGTAATGGTGGCGCCCAATTGAGCCTTAATGTCATCACCAATAATGGGAACGCGCTTTTCTTCAAAGCGGCGTGCCCATTCAGGATCGCTAGCAATGAAGACAGGTACGCAGTTAATGAATGCCACGCCAGCCTCGAGAGCGCACTCGGCGTAGAAGCGGCTGGCCTCTTCCGAACCGACCGGCAAATAGTTCAGCATAACCTCGGCTCCCGTCTCGCGCAGGTGTCGGACCACGTCTTCCTTCGTGGGTTCGGGAGCATCAGCCAGGGCGAAACGCAGGTGCTCGGGGAACGATTCCATGTGCTCAGATATCCCGTCGCTAACACGGCCCATCTGCACCTTGACCCCGGTCGTGGGGATGTCGCGATGGAACACGGTGGTGCAGTTGGGCTCCGCGAACATCGCTTCCGCCACGTCTTTTCCTACTTTTCTGGCATCGATGTCGTAGGCAGCAACCACTTTGATGTCATGGGGGCGAAACCCGCCAATCTCCCAATGCATCAGGCCACTCGCCTCGTCGGGCGAACGGTCGCGGTAATAATGCGTGCCCTGTATCAGAGAGCTCGCGCAATTCCCTAAACCTACGATGGCAATTTTGATCATATGTGGCTCCACTCCTTGTTGTTAACGATGACAGAATCGAACAGGACTGTGTCTACGGTTTCTCCTTAGAACAAATTGACCCCACCGATCTGAGGGACCGGATGGTCAGAAAAGCGATAGAAACCCTCCGGACGGCGCAAAGACGCCAGGGCCGAAAGGCCTGTTGTGTGCTCTAGAGAAAATTAAAGGCTCTAGAGGAGCTTTTTGAGGCAGCACGCCCCTAGGGCGAACCGCGAATGATGCCGGTGCACAACCAGCATGTGAGTTTTTTGACTTTGGGCGCGTGCTTGCCCGAGCTAGTTCTTTTCAAGCGCGGCCGCATGGCTGGCACATGAAAATGCAAGCAACCCAAAGAGGGGCAACAGCGATAGCTGCGGCAATTGCTTCGAACGTATTTTTTTGATGGTGCAGCAATCGGTGCACGGCCAAGTATAAGATTTTACAAGATATTTGGCAATTCTTGGCAATCAAGGGGCACGCGCAGCAAGGCAACCATGAGAGGAGACGTGTCTCACTATCATCAGCTTCGTCCGATAAAGAAGTCGCATGCATGCGCCCTTCACCAACCGAATTTGAGTCACGATCTGAGGGCCCTCTGCATGTTCACAAGTCGCTTGACAAGCGAGGCCCATGAAAAGGTAAGCGAGTAAAGGATCTCGTGCTGGTCTCCTGAGCGCCGGTGGCCGGGTTAGGTGTACTCGATAGGCCTAAGGTAAGCGCAATCACAAGTATGGAGACATAAAGGAACCGAGAGGCCGCGCGCCCCAACACTGCATGCGGCATACTTTTTGCTCTGTGAGCCTGTTGCCTGCTTTGCGCTGAGCCGCGTCGCGGGGGGGCGAGTAGGAGGTCACGTGTACTGACAAGGTTCGCCATCAACCGTTTTCCAATGGTCGCTGGCACGGCCCTGTCGAAGCAAGCTCAGATGTCTAGGCCACCGCGTTCGAATGCTTGTTTTTTGGTGTCATCAAGCTCGGGCACATCAGGCGCTTCGATTGATTCAAGGGTGGTGCGTGTAGTAGGCGTTTATCAGCTTGCCGCGGTCGTTGCTTCACTCGTGCATATTGTTAGGACAATAGGCGGACAAGCATGGTCGGCCGTGGGGTTTGGCGATCTTGTCGAGGGCGGCGTGATGCCGTAGTTGCTACTACCTGTGAGGCTTTGAGGTTGTAGTACGCGGCCGCGCACCCATGTGTTTCTCAACCTTAACACGCACTCAGGAGATGGGTCATGGCAATTCTTGCACGAGCATTAACCATAATAGCGATAGCGTTCGGATTGACGCTAGCATCCGTCAGTTACGGGGCAGCACCGGCGCGCACCGGTCAAACGGAAAAGGGCGATGCCTTGGTCAACTCGGAGGGTATGTCGTTATACGTTTACGACAAAGATGAAAAGGGCAAATCAAACTGTTACGACCGTTGTGCACAGAACTGGCCACCCTTGATGGCGGAGAAGGGAACATCAGCGGAAGGTGACTGGAGTGTTATTGAACGAAATGATGGTTCGTTTCAATGGGCGTACAAAGGTGCCCCGTTATACACGTGGGTTAAGGACACCAAACCCGGTGATGCGACGGGTGATGGAGTTGGAGGGGTGTGGAAGCTGGCGCGTCCTTAGCCGAAAGGTGGCGGTTCGATTAGAAAAGGGCGTACGGCGGACGGCTTGCGTAGGGCTCGCTTTAATCGTATGTTTGAAGGCAGTAGAGGCCCACGAATACCTTACCAAGCATGGGTAATGAAACCGATTCCGTCCGCCGCCCAGATTCCTTCAGTTTAAAGCGTTGCTTTATTGCGTTAAAGCCTGATGCGCAGACCCGAGGTGCATTGGCACGGTTGCCGGTGCCCCCAGGCTGGCGCCGTGTTGTCTCCGAAGACCTGCACCTTACCCTGGCTTTTCTCGGCGGCATTTCAGAGCGCGCGGCATCTGACCTGCACCGCGTCATTAGCGAGGCGAACCATGCCTTACCGCCACTCGCCGCCGTTCGTTTCGAAGTGTGGCCCAACTTGCAGCGCCCACGGGTTTACGTGCTGGGGTTTGAGTATCCACCCGCACTGCGGGCGATGGTAGAAAGTGTACAAACGGGCTTAAGACGGCTGCATCTGCCGGTGGAAGAACGACCGTTCAAACCACACATCACGTTAGCACGTACCCCTCGCGTTGCCTCAACCGCCAAGCGCTTGCGGCAGCCGAGTATTGTCGAGGGAAGGGAAGGCGCGCGCAATGGTAATATGCAGCAAGTGACGAGCGAACACGCGGCCGCGGAAGTTCTCGCAAGTTTCGATGCCATCGGGCTTTTTTCTAGTAGTGGTATCTCAGACGGGCCCCGATATCGTGCGGTATTGGCTCAGCAACTGAAAGGCTAAGGGCTGGAAATGTGATGGTGGACTCCGTCCACGCATCGCTGCACAGATGCCAAGAAAACAGCTTGTGGCGGCCAAAAGGGAAGGGCATAATGCCCGAACGTACAGTTAGTGATGTGTTACACCTGCACGATGAGCGCGTCATTGCCTACCCGTGCATTGTCGTGCTTAATCCCACACGGTATCGTTGACTCAATGGCTACACGCTGCCACGCTAGCCGAGGCAGCAACCGCGTATTACGGACAAACGACAATTTCTCTTCACCCAACGTCTTTCGATCAATACACTGGTTTTAACCCGCAGCCTCAGCTGCAGCAAAGGCATAAAGCAGAATCTCACACCAAAGAATGAGGACTTCACGGAGACAAGGAGACTGTTATGGCACACATTATTGTGGGTGTATTTGATACGTATTCCGAGGCTAAAGATGCGCTCGCGCGATTGCAGAATCTCGGCATATTAGACAAGAACGTCGAGCTTCACAGCGTCGAAGAGGCCGGGGTTGAGCCTACCGAGGGCACAGCGGAAAAATCCATGCCCCAAATGCCGGCCACTGAGTACACGGGGTCGGGGGAAGCATTAAAGGTGCTCGATCGGATCGAGCGGTTCTTCGACGGAATCTTCCGCGACGACGAGCGCCCCGAAGAGGCGGAGCATGTGGCCGAGGCTGTGCGGCGAGGTCACACGGCTGTCACCATCGATATCGAGAACGAGGATCAGGTGCAGCCGGTATGCCGGGCACTCTGGGAGGCCGGCGCGGTCGACCTGGAAGAGCGCGTCTCACACTGGCGATCCATTGGCTATACCGGTTACCAGCGGGGTGCCCCTGTTTTTACCCGCACCGAGATCGAATCCGAGCGCAAGGCTTACGTGTCACGCCGGGGCGAGCGTGATCGCGGCGAGTTCCAGCCGCACAAGATTCCTGTATTTCCACGCCAACGACACTAAGTCGCTCCCGTATCAAGTTGCTAGGCAGGCGTCGTTGAATATTGCTACTACAGTAGCGGGCTGATCTAGAACAGGGCTTGCGTGCCCGCAAGCCCTTCTTCTCCGCAGCCTGATTCCGCCCCAAGGTTTCCTCGATTGGGTGCGAGCAGTGCCCATCAACAGCTTAACGATGCCGAGCAGTTCAGTGTGCGCATTGTGCCTGCAAATTACTCTATAAGCCCGGCTTTTACCGGGCTACTTTTTTGCTGTTCGGTAGCCCAACAATTGATGCGATTTCCCGTGGGTGAGGTAAAGCGGCGAACGGTCTCGACGCTCTGGTATGGCGGGCCAGGGTCGGGTCGCGCGTGATCGGCTCAGGGTTTTCCCGCGAAACGGCGATTTCCGTTTGACGTCAGAAGTCTCTTGTATTTAAATCTCAAAAAATGAGATTATCGTAAGGTTGCGCACACGGGTCACGGCCGGGTGGGCCACGCTTCTGATTGGGAACTTACCGCTATGAAACTTGCAAGCTTTGAGCGCGCCGGGGCGCCCGGCTTTGGTGTTGTCGTTGAGGGTGGCATCATTGATCTGCATACCGCGCTTAATAAGAAATATGCCGATTTAAAAGCCCTCTTGGCTGCTGATGCGATCGCCGAAGCAGCGCAAGCGATTGCTGGTCGTGCGCCGGATTTTGGTATTGACGATGTGACCTTCTTGCCAGTCATCCCCAACCCGAGCAAAGTCTGGTGTTGCGGGCTGAATTACCACGAGCACGTCGTTGAAACCAATCGCGAAGTGACTGAAAAGCCCGTCTTTTTTCTGCGCTTTGCGGATTCTCAAGTGGGCCATGGTCAGGCCATTCTTCTGCCACCCGAATCTGACCAGTTAGACTTCGAAGGCGAGATCGCCGTGATCATCGGTAAAACGGGACGACGCATTCCTGAGGAGCGCGCCTTCGATCATATAGCGGGTTACGCCTGCTACAACGATGCCACCATTCGCGACTGGCAACGCCATACCCACCAATGGATTCCGGGCAAGAACTTCTATCGCACGGGCGGTTTTGGGCCGTGGATGGTAACCATCGATGAAATCCCCGCCAATACCGTGCTGACGCTAATCACCCGGCTCAACGGGCAGGAAATGCAACGCGCTACAACCGAAATGATGATACATAGCATTCAGCGTCAGATTGCTTACGCGTCTACGGTGGCTCCTTTGCAGCCGGGTGATGTGATCGTGACGGGAACTCCGGGCGGAGTGGGTGCGCGTAGGCAGCCGCCGGTATGGATGAAACCGGGTGATGTAGTCGAGATCGAGATCGAACGGGTCGGAGTATTACGTAATCCGGTTGCTGCCGAAGAGGTCTAACCCCGCTACATTGCACATTGATTTCTGATTTATCTGCACCGGCGTATGAAGGCCGGTGCCGACCTTGACGGGCACGAGACCCGTCATTTATCCGCCGGGAACTGGCTATTGATTAAGGAGACATTCATGAGCGCTTTCAGCACTGTGCGTCGTCACGTCCTCGCCTCAGCGATTCTTGCCACGGCGCTGGCTCTGCCTGCCTGGGCCGCGGACCCCGTCAAGCTCCGGTTTTCAAGCTTTGAGCCTCCTATGGCGAAGCTGACGTCCGAAGTGCTGGTTCCGTTCGCCAAAGAGGTCGAGCAAGCCGCGGATGGCACGGTTGAAATCACAATGTTTGCGGGAGGTACCCTAGGACGTAATCCGACCCAACAGCTCAAGTTGGTGCTAGACGGCGTCGCCGACATCGCATGGATTGTGTTGCCGTACACACCCGGCCGTTTCGATGATGCGGATGTGGTGGGGTTACCCTTTGCGACTGAGAACGCCGTGGAGGGTAGCCTGGCCTTGCAGCGCATGTTAGACCGCGGTGAGTTACGGGGATTCGACGATCTCAAGATGCTTGCCTTGGCCGCGACTTCGCCGGTCGTTATTCACGGCACCGTGCCCATCAATAAACCCGAGGACATGCAGGGCAAGCGCGCGCGCGTGTCGGGCGATATTCCCACGCGCATGGTCGAGTTGCTGGGTGCTGCCCCCGTGCAGGTTGGGGGTGGACAGATCGCGGAGGCGTTATCGCGCGGAGTTGTGGACTTGACGCTGAACAACTGGGGATTTGTTGGTGATTTTAAAGTTGATCAGGTGACGAAGTTTCATAACAACGTTCCACTGGGCGCGGTGGCAATCGGTGTTGTGATGCGCAAGGACAAGTTCGACGCATTGCCCGAGCAAGCACGGGCTGCGTTTGAGCAGCTAGGCGGCGAAGCCTTGTCACGCAGAATCGGAGAAGCGTTGGATGAACAGCATGTGGAGATTCTGGAACGGGTTTCGAAGTCACGTCGAAATACAGTCGTGAGCCCAGATGCCGATACCCTGGAGACGTGGAAGGCCGCAGTCGAGCCGGTTATCGCCAATTGGCGTCAGGCGCGACCCGAGAACGAGAAGCTTTATACCTCGTTCACGCAGGAAGTTGAAAAGATTCGTGCTGGCCAATAACCGGAGTCTGCCGGCGTTCATGATGGGGGCTGGTTAAGCACTGTTGCGATACCAGCCCGTTGTTGAGTAGTTATGTAAAGGATTGCGCGCCATGTCGGCCCGAGTGCACCGCCTTGCTTCTCAGTTTGCCGAGTCTCTAGCCGGCGTAGCTGTGGTCGGTTTGTTGGTGCTCGCCATGGTTACGGGCTTCGATGTCTTGATGCGTTTTGTTTTCCGCGCGCCTATTCGCGGAATGACAGACATCACCATGGTGGCGGCCGCGGTCTTGTTGTCAGCGTGTCTTCCGCACGTGGTGGCAAGCCGGGCCAACATTACGGTTATGTTTATTGGCAGAGCCCTAGGGCCGACGGCGTTCAGGGTTCTAAATTTTTTCGGCTCGCTGGTCACCTGTCTCTTCTTCATCGTCATGGCGTGGCAATGTGCGTTGTATGCGCTCGACATGTATGTCGCAGGTGAAACGATGCCCACCCTTCGTTGGCCCGTGTGGCCGTGGTGGGCCGCCGTGGCCATCTGTATTTCTCTGACAGCGGTGGTGGCCCTGGCCACATTAGACGACCCGCGGAGCCGCTAACCACCATGTGCATGAACAAGCCTGGATTCTTGCCCGGCTATCGTGTGCCGCTTCTATGCGTGAGTAGGCATGTCTGATCCGGTCACTCTCACGGCTCTCGGGCTCGCTGTTACTTTCGGCCTGTTGCTTTTGCACGTGCCGATCGGTATTGCCATGGGAGTGGCCGGGGTAGGCGGATTCGCCTTGCTCGCAGGCTGGGACCCGGCATTTGCGATGATCGCGTCCGAAGTCGCGAACAATCTGTCCTCGCTCGATCTGCTGACGATCCCGCTGTTTGTACTGATGGGTGCATTTGCAAACGTTGCCGGGCTGTCTGAAGACTTGTATCGCTTGGCCTACGCACTCATTGGGCACCGTCGCGGCGGGCTCGCGGCTGCCACCATCGGGGGCTGCGCTGGGTTTGGCGCGGTGTGTGGAAGCTCGGTTGCCACCGCTGCGACGTTTGGCCGAGCGTCGTTACCTTCCATGCTGCAACGGGGCTACGACCCGGGCTTCTCGGCGGGCACTGTCGCCGCCGGTGGCACGATGGGAACGCTGATTCCACCGTCGTCGGTCATGGTCGTGTACGCAGTTCTGGCGCAAGAGCTCATCGTCACGATGTATGTGGCGGCCTTGGTGCCGGCGCTACTAGCGGTGGTACTGCACGGCATTACCATCCATTTGTATTCGCGCTGGCGTCCTAAGGACGCACCAGTAGGAGAAAAAGCGACCGCTGCCGAACGTTGGTATGCAATCAAACGCAGCTGGCAAGTTATTGTGCTTGCGTTTCTCGTGGTGGGCGGCATGGCCGTTGGTGCGTTTACTGCTACAGAAGCGGCAGCCGTGGGTGCAGCGCTCGCGTTTGTGTTTGCTTGCTTTCGTCGAAGCCTTACGTTGAGCGGGCTACGCCAAGTGATGACCAGTACGGCATCCACGGCCGGCATGATTTACGTGTTGCTGATCGGTGCGTCGTTGTTCGGATATTTTGTTGCCATCACTCAGGCGCCGCAAATATTGACTCAGGCCGTTGCCGAATCGGGTATTCCGGTCTGGGCCTCTATGCTGGTTCTGGTGTTCATATTCATCGTCGCGGGCGCATTCTTCGATGAGCTGGCGGCGATGGTCATTACGATGCCGTTTGTGCTGCCTCTCATCATCAGCTGGGGTTTCGATCCCATCTGGTGGGGGATTATTAATGTGGTCATTATCGAGCTGGGACAACTGACTCCGCCTCTCGGTATGAACGTATTTGTTGTGCACGGCGTCGCTCCCGAGATCCCGCTCACGCGGATTTACCGGGGGGTAATGCCTTATGTTGGTTCCAACCTTATGCGTCTCGGCATATTGTTGGCTGTACCATCATTATCGCTTTGGCTGCCCTCGGTGCTTAATTAAGTGGTGCATTATGAATGTTTCACCGGCTGCTTCTCCTGCCTTGGCATCGGGAAGCGCAATGTACGATGTAGCCATCGTTGGGTTTGGGCCGACTGGAGCTACCTTGGCCAACCTGCTCGCGCTGCGCGGAATTAAAGTATTGGTGCTTGAGCGCGAGGCCGACATTTATCGGTTACCGCGCGCGATTCATTTCGATGGCGAGAGTATGCGGGTCTTTCAGACCGTCGGCATTGCCGAAGCGCTCGAACCCAAGCTTGTCGTTGCACCCGGCATGCGCTTTGTGGATGCTGACGGCAATATATTGATCGATTGGCAACGGCCTGTGGGCGTGGGGCCGCAAGCGTGGCAGGCAAGTTACCGCTTCCATCAGCCCGACCTGGAAACGTTGCTGCGTAAGCGTCTCGCCGGCTACGACAATGTGGATGTCCGGCTGCGGCACGAACTGTTCGCACTCGACCAAACGCGGGATGCCGTCACACTTCGCTTCGAAGACATGTCGTGCGGACGCTTACTACAGGCCCAAGCGCAGTTTGTGGTGGGTTGCGACGGTGCGCGTTCTTTAGTGCGCCGGTTAATGGGTACCGAGCTCGAGGACATGAAGTCGCATGAGCGCTGGTTGGTAATCGATGTGATCCTGCAGCGTGAACGGCCTGATCTGGGCGACCATGCCGTGCAATATTGCGATCCGGCGCGCCCGGCTACCTACGTGCGGGGTTCCGGCGCTCGTCGGCGGTGGGAGCTCATGTTATTGCCCGACGAAGATGCGAACGAGATGGCGCGCCCTGAGAAAATCTGGGAGCTGCTTTCTCGTTGGGTGACACCCGAGGATGCTATTCTCGAGCGCCCGGCTGTTTATACATTCCATTCGGTGGTCGCGCGAGGCTGGCGGAACGGCCGGTTGCTGATTGCAGGCGATGCAGCGCATCAGACACCCCCATTCATGGGGCAGGGGATGTGCGCCGGAATACGCGACGCGTCCAATCTGGCCTGGAAGCTGGCGGCGGTGGTTCAGGGTGGCGTGTCCGACCAGCTGCTGGACACCTACGAAAGCGAGCGCTCGCCCCACGTCCGAGAATTCATTCGAACCGCGGTGCGTCTTGGGTCGGTTATCCAAACCCGCGATCCGGAGGTGGCTCGCAATCGCGATGCCGCCATGGCCGCCAATCCCCAGATCTTGACCACCCCCCAGCCAGCGCTGGGCCCGGGGGCGCATGCTGGCGTGCCACCTGCCGGCACCGTCGCCTGGCAACCTTTTACGGCGGATGGACGTAGGTTTGACGATGTGGCAGGCTATCAGTTTGCATTAGTGACCATGCCGGAATTAGCCACGGCTGCGAAAGAGCTGGCGGCAAAGCGGTACGCGGTCCATGTTGCAACGGACGAGCGCACGCGTGGCTGGCTGGGCGACTTGGGTATTCGAGCTGCCTTGATTCGGCCCGACCGGTATATCGCGGCGGTTGCAAGCACCATCGAAGAGCTCGATCAGTTCCGTAACTCTGAATATTTTGCCTTTACCGATGACCCATAAGCTTCCTTCCCAACATCAGGTAATTTATATTTCCGCGCCGGGCGGACCCGAAGTGCTCAAGCTCACTGAACGTGACCTGCCTGTATGCGGTGACGAAGAGCTTCTCGTCGAAGTGCATGCTGCGGGGATCAACCGCCATGATGTCAATCAGCGGCGACGAGGTCCGGAGGCCGGTGTTCCTGATGTGCCCGGTCTTGAGCTGGCCGGGAAGGTGGTTCAGGTAGGTCGCCAGGTCAGAGGCTGGAGTATTGGCGACAGCGTTTGCGGCTTAGTCGATGGTGGCGCGTATGCGCGTTATGCCGTACTGCCGGCTGACCACGCGTTGCCCATCCCGACCGGCTTGAGTCTTACCGAGGCTGGGGCCCTGCCCGAAGCCTTATTCACGATTTGGCACAACTTTTTCAACGTGGCGGCCATGAGTGCCGGAGAGGCGGTACTCATCCATGGCGGGACGAGTGGTGTCGGCTCGGTGGCAATCCAATTGCTCACGGCCCTGGGACACCCCGTGTATGTTACTTGCGGCACCGATGAAAAGTGCTCAGTGGCGCGCACGCTAGGGGCTCTGGAAGCGTACAACTACACGCGTGACGACTGGGTGGCAGGAGTGCGTCAGGCGACCCGTGGGGAGGGCGTCGACGTGATATTGGATATGGCTGCGGGCCGCTATGCTGAACAAAACCTGGAGGCGCTCGCCAAACGGGGCAGGGTAGTACACCTGTCGCCAGGTCAAGGCGCGGTGTTCAGCGCTCCCTTACGTGCCGTGATGGCGAAAGAGGCCAAAATCACTGGCTCGTTATTACGCCCCTTGCCCAACCACGAAAAAACGATCATTGCGCGTCGGCTGCACAAGATTGTATGGCCATTATTGGGATCGAGTGTGAAGCCACACATCCATCGAGTGTTTGCACTGCATGAGGCGGCCGACGCGCACGCCCTCATGGAGGCAGCAACCTACGCGGGCAAACTGATGCTCGACTGCACGCGCTAAGTGTTGCCTGCATCGTGTCGGCGTTGACTCGCACAGCCTATGCTCAGACCGCAGGCTTATCTTAATGAGAGGATAATATGACTCGACCCGGATTATCTTTTGCTCATGTTGGTATTTATGTAACCGATATCGAGCGAATGGAAGATTTTTACACCCGCTTGCTTGAGTTCACGGTAACCGATCGGGGCGAGCTCGACACGCCCAATGGGCGGGTGAACCTCGTGTTCTTGAGCCGCGATCCCGATGAGCATCACCAAATCGTGCTGGCTTCGGGGCGACCGGCCAATATTGGCTTCAACGTCATCAATCAGATTTCGTTGAAGGCGGATAGCCTGGCCACCCTGCGTGAAATGCACCGACGGTTGGTGGCGTACGATGCTGACGATATCCAGCCTGCTACGCACGGCAATGCCGTATCAGTTTATGTGCGAGATCCGGAGGGGAATCGGCTCGAGCTGTACCTCGATTTGCCGTGGTACGTAAACCAGCCATTCCGAGTGCCCGTCGATCTCTCGCTGGATGACGAGGCATTGATGAAACACCTCGAGGAACATGCACGCAGTTTGCCGGGCTTTAAGCCACGCAGCGAGTGGCGCGCGGAAATGGCCCAAAGAATGGGGCTTGTATAACCTGGCACGCCCATGAGCAGTGTTGCGCGAATTTTTGCGATTCTGGATTTGTTTACCCTGGAGCGCCCGGTTTGGACTCCCGATGAAATCAATCAGGCCTTGGGTTATACCCGCCCAACCGGGTATCGATATGTCAAGCAGCTGGTCGATGCCGGGTTTCTCCACAAATTGGCGGGAGGCCGGTATAGCCTGGGCGGGCGCATTGTGGTGCTTGACTTCATTCAACGCCAAACGGATCCGGTGTTTCTGGCGGCTGCACCCGTCATGCACGAGCTTAACCATGAAACAGGCCTTGATGTGGTGTTAACAGGCATGTTTAACGGCCAGATCGTCGATACTCACCGCGTAGCGGCTGAACCGCATCTGCGGTTGTCGTACACACGGGGGCGGGTGCGACCGTTATTTCAAGGAGCGGCCGCTAAAGTGTTGATATCGCAGTTACCGCGTGCCCAGCTCGTGCGTTTATACAAGGCCCATGCTGAAGAAGCCCAGCAGCAAGGGGCAGGTGAATCGTGGGCCTCGTTTCGCGACCTGTTTGCTCGAATTCGCCGAGATCGGTTCTACCTTTCACTCGGTGAGCTAGAGCCCGCAGTGGGTGGTGCGGCGGTGCCGCTGATAAGCCCTGAGGGTGACCTCGCGGCGGCATTGACGCTGGTGTCCACCATTAAGACGTTAGAGCAGTTAGGCCGTTCCCGCTTACGTAGCTGGCTGGAAGAGGCGGCAGCGCGTATCGACAAACGCTTCCTGGAGCTGTCCGCAACGCTTCCTTCGTAGCGCCACGTCGTCAGCAAAGCCCTGTTGCGGGCTAACTCGTCGAGGGCGAGTGTGGGCCCACTGAAGTTGCAGCGGCCAGGCCAAGCCAGGCGATAACACGATCGCAGGCTTCCGTCACACTGAGCTCGACCGGGATGGCTAACGCGTGTTCATCGGCATCGGGGCGCTCAAGAACAGCCAACTGACTCTGTAAAAGCTGGGTCGGCATGAAATGACCACGTCGGTAACGTACTCGCTGTTCGATGACACCCGGCCGCCCCTCAAGTAGCACGAAGCAAACACTGGGTCGTCCGTGCCGCAAGAAATCGCGGTATTGACGCTTGAGGGCGGAGCAGCTAATTGTGCCGCCACCGCCGGCTGCTTCGCGCTGCGAGATCCAGTCAAGAATCGCCCGCAACCAAGGCAGCCGCTCGTCGTCCGTTAAGGGAATTCCGGACATCATGCGTCGGAGGTTGCCCTGCGGGTGCAGCTCATCCCCTTCTTGAAACGGCCAGTGAAGTCTCCAGGCAAGCGCCCGCGCCAGCGTCGTTTTGCCGGCTCCCGACACACCCATCACAACGACAATCGGTAGCATGTCACTCATACGGTTGCCGGAGCCTCGGCGCCGCTGTTCAGAAAGCTTCCCCTCAGCGCTTATCCCCCGTGACTCCCTTGAGCTGGAATGCGCTTCGTGCAGCCCGTAGTGGTCGCCACTGCCGATGGTCGCGATCAAGGAGGGCGCTGGCGGAAGAAGGTCCATCGGTTCCAGCAGGGTAAGGTTCGACTACGCCGGTGCCCGACGCCCACGCATCCAGAAATGGCTGCACGGTTCGCCAAGCATGGTTAATACCGTCGGCGCGTTGAAACAGGGTTTGGTCGCCAGTCAAACAATCATAGATGAGGGTTTCATAGCCCGTACAAGCGGGCATCTTGAAGTAATCGCTATATGAAAAACCCAGTTCCGCCATGTCGAGCCGCACCGCTTGGCCAGGACGCTTCACGTAGAACTCGAGTTGCATACCCTCGTTGGGTTGAATACGAATGAGCAGACAGTTTGGTCTGAGGTTTCGGATGGGTGTGTTGCGGAACAGGGCGTAGGGCGCGGGTTTGAAGTAAATGGCGATCTCGGTACTGCGGCAGCTCATACGTTTACCGGTGCGCAGGTAAAAGGGTACGCCCGCCCATCGCCAATTGTCGATGAATAGTTTAAGGGCCACGTACGTTTCGGTGGTGCTGTCGGCGGCGACGTTAGGCTCATCACGGTAGCCCGGCACGAGATCTTCGCCGATTTGCCCCGCCGTGTATTGCCCGCGTACGCTGTTGTAAAGCGCTTCCTCCTGACTCCACGGCCGTATGGCAGCCATCACCTTGACTTTCTCGTTGCGGATGGCATCGGCACCAAAGGCGGCGGGCGGTTCCATTGCAACCATTCCAAGTAATTGGAACAAATGATTGGGCACCATGTCTCGCAGTGCACCGACACCTTCGTAAAAGCGTCCGCGCGTTCCGACGCCAATGCTTTCGGCAGCCGTTATCTGAACGTGATCGATGTAATGGTTGTTCCAGAACGCCTCAAAAACGCTGTTGGCAAAACGACTCACCAATATGTTCTGTACGGTTTCCTTACCCAGGAAATGGTCGATTCGGTAAATCTGACTTTCCCGGGTGTGTGCGAGTAGCGTGTCATTCAACTCTTGGGCCGAAGCGAGATCACTGCCGAACGGCTTTTCGATGACCAGGCGACGAAAGTTGCCTTCCGACTCGGTGAGAAGCCCAGCAGCGGCCAGATGTTCTGCGATCTCGCTAAAAAACCGAGGCGGTGTGGCCAAATAGAAAATGGCGTTCTTTGCAGAGGCGTTGTCCAGGTGGTTGCGAATCGTCCGATACGTATCCTCTTCGGAGAAATCGCCGCGCAGATAATGCAGTTGCTGAGCGAAGCGGCTCCACACTGACTCGGACAATGGCGCGCCGCAGGCTTCCGCGTTGCCTCCCACTTGCTCGCGCAGTGCGCTTTCCAGCCGGGCGCGAAAGGTATCGTCATCGCTGGCGTTATGGTCGATGCCAACAACCTGCATGCCCTCATCAATCATCCCGTTGTGAAACAGGCTATACAAGGCCGGTATGAGCAAACGTTTGGCCAGGTCGCCGTGAGCACCAAAAATATAAAGTACGGCCGGGGGTGCGGGTTCAATCGTGTCGGCTTGGAGCGTTTCGTTCATGATCGATGATCCTCGGTATGGCCACCGAAACCAAACCGCATGGCTGATAGCAGGCGGTCGGGGTAGGAGTTTTGCAGGCGTGAGCGAAAGCGTGCGAACAGTGCGGCGGACAGCACGGGGGCCGGGATTGCCCGTTCAATGGCCGTTTGTATCGTCCACCGGCCTTCGCCACTATCGCTGACGCGGTCCGTGAACTGTGCTAAATGAGGGTCATCCGCTAGCGCCGCGGCGGTCAGGTCGAGGAGCCAGGAAGTAATAACACTACCGTGACGCCAAACTTCAGCGATCTCGGCCAGGTCGAGATCGTATCGCTCGTGCTCGGGCACCGATGCATCCTGAGCGCTTTGGAGCAGATGAAACCCTTCTGCCAATGCTTGCATCATGCCGTATTCGATCCCGTTATGTACCATCTTGACGAAGTGGCCTGAGCCCACCGGCCCGGCGTGGATATAGCCCGATGAAGCGGTGTCAGAAAAGGCGCGGGGTGTGGTTGCGCGTGTGTTGTGCTCACCGGCCGGCGATTTGCCTGGCGTATTGCCAGCGGAGGCGTCATCGTCACCACCGGGTGCTAGCGCATGAAAGACCGGTCGAAGTCGCGCCACCGTGTCAGCTTCACCCCCGATCATGAGGCAGTAACCGCGGTCGAGCCCCCAGACTCCGCCCGAGGTGCCGACATCGATATAATGAATGCCGTGATGCCGCAGTGCCTCGGCGCGCCGAATATCGTCTCGGAAATAGGTGTTGCCCCCATCAATAATGGTGTCGTTGGTGCTTAGTAAGGTGGCCAGTTGGAAAACGGCCTGTTCGGTAACCTCTCCTGCCGGTAGCATCAACCAAACAGCGCGTGGCTTCGCAAGCTTGTGCACCAGTTGCTCCATGCTGTGGGCGGGCTCCGCGCCTTCCTGGGCCAGGGCGTCCACTTGCGCCGCATCAATGTCGTAAACGACGACGGAGTGACTGAACCGCATCAATCGACGCGCCATGTTGGCACCCATCCGTCCTAGGCCGATGATCCCAAGTTGCATCTGGTTCTCCTCGCTCTCGTGTAGGCGCGCTTGGGTTCAAGCAAGTGGCGCACCTACGATGGGTTGCGGTAGCGACGACACACGCATAGAACTCCGGTGGGGGAGTGGGCCGGCTACGTTAGGGTGATGGAAATCCGTACTTCTTCGATGTGTGGAACTTCAACAACGTTGTTGTGGTGCCGGCAACTATAAATATAAAGAGAATCGCAAAAGATTTCTTGACACGCGGATTGAATCCCGTCATAGTGGCGATGCAAGATTTTCAAGTGGTATGAAGTGAGTACAGTGTCTAAGCCGGTTACCGGTTCATCTGTTCTGCTGTCGTTCCTTGATTGTCTGGTACCTGGGCATTCCGCCCATTTGTTTAAACTTGGTTAAGGAAACCAGAATGGAAACCGGTACTGTTAAGTGGTTCAACGCCGAAAAAGGCTTCGGCTTCATCATGCCCGATTCGGGCGGCAAAGATCTCTTCGCGCATTTTTCCGAGATCCAAGGCTCCGGCTATAAGACACTCGAAGAGAATCAGCGCGTCAGCTTCGTCGCTGGTCAGGGCCCGAAAGGTCCGCAAGCCACCAAGATCACTCCGCTATAACGCGTAGTCGGTCTTAGCGGCACGCCCCTCCAAGGGCCTGCCGTTGCAGGCTTATCGAAAACCCTGCGTCGCATCACGCCACGCAGGGTTTTTTGTGTCAAAAACCTTTATTGTTACCCGCCCAATTCGAGTATGGTTGAAGTGACAGCAGTGTGAAGCTACAGGGCGCGTAGGCCGCCAGTTTCGTCTGGGATGACGGCCGGGATCTCATCAACGTCGGCGATTCGATGTTCCACTAATGAAGAAAGGGATGGTTGGTCGCCCGAGTTACACGATATATCAATATGAAACATTTCGTGGGTGGGATCACGTGACGGTAGACACGAAACTCATCATTTTTCCGTTTTTCTGAAGAATTGCGGGAACTTAGATGCCAATTCCCCTCAAATAGGGGGTATTTGTCGTAAGTTACAATCCCCGGGTCGCCGCGCAAGCGTCGGGAAACGTATGCCTCTGACTGCCTGATATGTTGTTACTTACCCTCGTTGTACTACCGTTCATAGGTGGCTTGGTCGCCGGTCTACTGCCTGCAAACGCGCGGAACCGGGAAGCTTATCTGGCAGGCTTAATAGCGCTCGTGGGCATTGTTATCGCGAGTTGGTGCTATCCGGCGGTGAGTCAGGGCGAAGTGCTTCGCTATGAAGTGGGGTGGATTCCCGAGCTGGGGTTGAACTTCGTCTTGCGCATGGACGGTTTTGCATGGATGTTCTCCATGCTGATCACTGTAGTCGGCTTGTTGGTCGTGGTCTATGCGCGGTACTACATGTCACCGCAAGACCCGGTACCCCGTTTTTTTTCGTTTCTACTGAGCTTCATGGGCGCCATGCTGGGCGTGGTGCTGTCGGGTAACCTGATTCAGCTCATTCTGTTCTGGGAGCTCACGAGTCTCACCTCGTTCCTGCTAATCGGCTACTGGTATCAGAATTCTGATGCGCGTCGGGGAGCGCGCATGTCGTTGTTGGTAACCGGGACCGGTGGCATGGCTCTTCTGGCGGGTATGCTGCTGATCGGCCACATCGTGGGCAGCTACGATCTCGACGCAGTTTTATCCTCCGGGAACGTGATACGCGAACACCCCTGGTATGTGCCCACCCTGGTTCTGATTCTGCTCGGCGCATTCACCAAGAGCGCGCAATTTCCCTTCCACTTCTGGCTGCCGCGCGCGATGGCGGCACCGACCCCCGTATCTGCATACCTGCACTCGGCCACCATGGTCAAGGCAGGCGTTTTTCTGCTCACCCGCTTCTGGCCCGTGATGGCCGGCACCGAACACTGGTTCTGGATTGTTGGCACTGTGGGCCTCGTCACCTTGCTGTTCGGCGGGTACGCGGCTCTCTTTCAGCAGGATCTCAAGGGGTTACTGGCGTACTCCACCATTAGTCATTTGGGGCTGATCACGCTATTACTGGGCATGAACAGCCCGTTGGCCACCGTGGCCGCGATCTTCCACATCATGAACCACGCAACGTTCAAGGCGTCGCTGTTCATGGGGGCGGGGGTTATCGACCACGAGACCGGTACGCGCGACATTCGACGCCTTAGCGGGTTGTATAAGGCCATGCCCATAACCGCCACTCTGGCCATGGTGGCGGCTGCCTCGATGGCCGGCGTGCCGTTGCTCAACGGTTTCTTGTCCAAGGAAATGTTCTTTGCCGAAACCATTGTGGTGCACGGCAACGCCTTGGTACGCATCGGTCTGCCGCTGATGGCCACCCTGGCGGGGATGTTCAGCGTCGCCTATTCACTCCGTTTCATCCTGGATGTGTTCTTCGGGCCGAAGGCCACCGATCTCCCGCGCGAACCGCATGAGGCGCCGCGCTGGATGCGCTTTCCCATCGAGTTGTTGGTGCTGACCTGTCTGGTCGTCGGGATCCTGCCCGGCCTCACGGTGGGCAACGTTTTACAAGAAGCGGCGGAGTCGGTGCTGGGCTGGCAAATGCCCGAGTACACACTGACCGTGTGGCATGGACTGAGCATGCCGTTGTTTATGAGCTTGCTGGCGCTGGCTGGCGGTATCGTGATGTACCTGGCGCTACATCGTTACCTGCGCGTATCAACGCTCGACCGGGTGCCCCTGCTTTCCGGGCTCGACGGGCGCAGCACCTTCGAAGCGACCCTCAATGGACTTACTGCGCTGGCCGATCGGCTTGAACATCTGCTCAACACGCGCCGCCTGCAGCCGCAGCTGTTCTGGCTGGTCGTCGTCACGTTGCTGGCCGGGATCGGGCCGTTTTACTTGAATGGTGGTCTCAATTTCGGTACCCAGGATGCCAAGCCCCTCGAGCCAGCTTTTGCCATTCTGTGGGTTGTTGGCATCGCCTGCACCTTGGGGGCAGTGTGGAACGCCAAGTTTCATCGCCTGGCGGCACTGGTGCTCATGGGGGGCGCTGGCCTCGTTACGTGTCTTACTTTCGTTTGGTTTTCTGCACCGGACCTCGCCCTGACCCAGCTCATGGTGGAAGTGGTTACCATGGTGCTCATTCTGCTCGGGTTGCGCTGGCTGCCCGTGCTGCAGCGGGCGCAGGTAATACCCGGGATGGCAACGCGCGCCGTAAGACGCAGTCGCGATCTGGCCATTGCTGTGCTGGGCGGTGGCGGTATTGCCTTGCTCACCTATGCAATCCTCACCCGCGACTTTGCACAAAGCATTTCTCCATTCTTCCTCGAGCGCGCCTACCCGGAAGGCGGGGGCACGAACGTGGTGAACGTCATTTTGGTTGACTTCCGCGGATTCGACACCATGGGCGAGATTACTGTGCTCGCCATTGTGGCGCTCACCGTTTATGCACTTTTGCGGCGGTTCCGTCCGGCGCCCGAAAGCATCGAGCTGCCATCGCAACAGCGATTCTGGATACTAGGTGATCCGCCGCCGCCACGACGGGGTGCTGATGCCGCCTCCACGGGCTATCTGCGCGTACCCGCTGTTCTCGTGCGCATGGTTTTCCCGGTCATGGGGCTGGTCGCAATCTACCTGCTGCTACGAGGTCACAATTTGCCGGGTGGCGGTTTCGTAGCCGGACTGGTAACGGCCGTGGCAATCATTCTTCAGTACACCATGGGTGGCACGCTCTGGATAGAAAAGCATATGCGCATGCGCCCCCAAGTCTGGCTGGGAACCGGATTGATCCTGGCCTCGTTAACGGGTATTGGAGCCTGGGCTTTCGGGTATCCCTTTCTTACCTCGCACACCGCGCATCCGGTTCTTGGATTCCTTGGAGAAGTGCCGATCGCATCGGCGCTCTTCTTCGATCTGGGCGTCTTCGCCTTGGTTGTGGGCTCCACGGTTCTGATTCTGACGGCTATCGCACACCAATCGGTGCGCAGTCATCGGGCTGCGCCCGCATCTGAAAAAACTGAGCCCGATGTGGCCGCGGTGGCACAGGGTGACGATGCAGCTGCCTCGTACCAAGTTCCGGCGAGTGCGATCGCAAAGGAGAGTTTTTGATGGAGTTGACCCTGGCATTGGCCATCGGGGTGCTGGCAGGGGCAGGAATCTGGCTGTTGCTAAGGCCTCGGACCTTTCAAGTGATCTTGGGCGTTTCGTTCCTCTCGTACGCTACGAACTTGTTCATTTTCGCCATGGGGCGATTGTCCATCGACCAGCCGCCCATTTACGACGCCGAGCTGGCTGCCAACCTGGTGGAATACTCCGATCCGCTGCCGCAGGCGCTGGTGCTGACGGCAATTGTTATCGGGTTTGCAATGACAGCGTTGTTCCTGGTGGTCATGCTCGCATCTCGCGGATTCAGCGGTACCGACCATGTTGACGGCAAGGAGACCGACACATGAGTTGGTACGACCACCTGATTCTTCTGCCTGTTCTTATCCCGATGGTGGCCGGCGCCCTCATGCTGTTAGTGGGTGACCGGCACCGGGGATTGAAAGTCACGATCAGTCTGGGGTCTGCGGTTGCGCTGTTGGTGCTCGCAGTGGGGCTGTTAATCGTTCTGGGCAAGGGCACCCCGTCCGGGCCATGGCCGGAGTCAATTGCCGTCTATATCGTTGCCAACTGGTCAGCGCCCTTTGGCATTGTATTGGTCGCCGACCGTTTCAGCGCCCTGATGTTGGTCATGGCCTCCTTACTTGCCCTGTGCGCATTGGTCTATGCCGTTGCACGATGGGACAAGGCCGGGGTCCATTTTCACCCGCTGTTTCAGTTCATGCTCATGGGACTGAACGGCGCTTTTCTGACCGGCGATATTTTCAACCTGTTCGTCTTCTTTGAGATTCTTCTCGCTGCGTCATACGGCCTCGTGCTGCACGGGTCAGGTGGAGCGAGGGTGAGGGCAGGTCTGCATTACATCGCCATCAACCTGGTCGCTTCGTTCGTCTTCCTGATTGGAGTCGCCATCATTTATGGCGTCATGGGCACGCTGAATATGGCTGACCTCAGTGCGAAAGTCGCCTTTCTTGCTCCGGAAGACAGGGCCTTGCTGCAAGCGGGCGCTGCCATCCTGATCGTGGCGTTTTTGGCCAAGAGCGCGATGTGGCCGCTCAATTTCTGGCTGACGCCAGCCTATTCGATTGCGGTGCCTCCCGTCGCCGCGATCTTTGCCATTCTTACTAAAGTCGGCGTGTACTCTGTGCTGCGAGTCTGGCTGCTACTGTTTCATGATGCCAGTGCGGCAACCGCCGGGTTCGGGGCCTCCTGGTTACTGTATGGTGGCCTCATCACGCTGGCTATTGGTTCCGTGGGATTGCTGGCAGCGCAGGAGATTTCCCGCGTGGCTTGCTTTAGCCTTATCGTGTCGTCAGGCACACTGCTCGCGGCCATCGGGTTTGGCCGTCCCGAGATGACTAGTGGCGCGCTCTACTATATGGTCGGCTCGACATTGGCAGCTGCCGCACTCTTTTTGTTGGTAGAGCTCACAGAGCGCACGCGCAGTTTCGGGGCCGACGTGCTCGCCCTTACCGCTGAGGCGTTTCAGGCCGAAGGAGCGATCGAGCAGGCGGAAGTCGACGAGGTGGGTATTGCCATTCCCATGGCAATGGCTTTCCTGGGGTTCGCCTTCGTCGCCTGTGCCCTGGTGTTGGCAGGCTTGCCTCCATTGTCAGGCTTTGTCGCGAAGTTCACGATGCTGACCGCCGCCCTCAACCCCGAAGGCCTGGGCGAATCGACGCAGCCGCTGAGCCTTGCATGGGGGTGGGTAACCTTGCTGATCGTGTCGGGCCTGGCAGCGCTCGTGTCCCTATCACGCGCCGGAATTCGGGTGTTTTGGGCACCCGAAGACCGCGTTGTGCCTCGGCTACGCTTCATTGAAGCAGGCCCCGTTGCCGTTCTGATACTGGTGTGCGTTGGTCTCACCATCGGTGCTGGGCCCACCATGCGGTATCTGGATGCTACGGCGGCAGCGTTACACGCGCCGCAAGGCTACAACGAAGCGGTTCTGGGCGGCGAGGTCGTGCCACCGTATAACAGTACTAAAGGTGCCCCATGAGGAAACGTTGGTTACCGGCCCCGGTGTTGTCCGGCTTCCTGTTCGTCACCTGGTTGCTGCTGAATCAGACGCTCGATGTGGCCCAGGTGCTCTTGGGGGCCGCTTTGGCCATCATAGGGCCCCTGGCAATTCGCACACTGCGGCCCATTCCTGCCTCGGTGCGGCGCCCCATCGCCGCGTTACGCCTAATTTGGCGGGTAGCCGTTGATATCGTTGTATCCAATATTCAGGTGGCTGGCATTATTCTTGGGCATCGAAGCCGAAGCTTTGAGTCTGGCTTCATGCAGATTCCCCTGGACATGCGCGATCCGCACGCACTAGCTGCATTGGGTTGCATCATTACCGGCTGTCCGGGAACCGTGTGGGCCGGCCTCACTGAAGACTGCAAGATATTCACAATTCATGTGCTGGACTTGCGTGATGAAAGTGAATGGGTTGACACGGTGAAGAACCGCTACGAAACCCTGCTCATGGAGATCTTCGAAACCGGATCGGTACGCTACAAGTTTGAGGGCGCCGACTGGTCGGAAAAACATCCGCCAAAGTGACCCGGCGAGGGTGACGAAGCGCCGTCAAATGCGTTTCATTTGCCCGAAAGCTGCGTAGATTCTGCGGGTCGAGATGGCCGAGCAACGCCATGAGAGCCTCATGGCCTCATTGCGGCAGCGCAGCCCATAACGACTCATATTGTATGGAGTTAATCAGCAATGTCTGATTTCTTGATGTACGCCATTTATTATTCGTTGACCGTACTGGCACTCGCCGGGCTGGTGGCAACGGTACGGATCATCATCGGGCCTGCGGCACAAGACCGGGTCATCGCGCTGGATTGTCTCTATATTTGCGGCATGCTTATTCTGGTGGTGCTCGGCATTCGTTACGGACACCATTTATATTTTGATGCGGCGTTGTTGATTGCCTTGTTTGGCTTCGTCGGCTCCATGTGCGTAGCCAAGTTTTTATTGCGCGGCGAGGTGATCGAATGAACGTGGCCGAAGTTCCGATTTGGGTCCAGTGGGTTGTCGGCCTGTTTCTGGTCATCGGGTCAACATTCGCGCTTATCGGTGCAATTGGGTTGCTCCGATTAAGTAGCTTTTATCAGCGCGTGCATGCCCCCACTTTAGGGAATACGCTGGGAGTCTGGCTGACGGTAGGCGCCTCGATGCTGTTCTTTTCGTTCTTGCAGCATCGAG
>CAZMVM010000022.1:0-30321 GCA_964569785.1 uncultured Pigmentiphaga sp.
CGAAGTTACCGCTGCTGATTCCAACATCACGCACGTCACCACGCAGGAAGACACGGTCGATACCATTACCATGCACTTCACCTTGCAGGTAGAAGACCGCGAGCACCTGGCGCGGGTATACCGCTACCTGCGTCGCATTCCGCAAGTCCGTCGTATTATCCGCGTGAAGACCTAGGTCTCCTCCACTTCACGTGCGATGTCCCAACACTCACCTTCCTCTCAGGGTTCCACGCGCGAAGTCTTTACAGCCTTTCTGAAGCTGGGATTAACGTCCTTTGGAGGCCCCATCGCTCATCTGGGCTACTTCCGCACCGAGTTCGTTGCGCGTCGCCAATGGTTGAGCAATCAGAGCTATTCAGATTTAGTGGCGTTATGCCAATTTTTGCCCGGCCCGACGAGCAGTCAGGTGGGGATGGCCCTAGGACTGGGCCGTGCAGGATGGCCAGGCTTGGTGGCAGCATGGCTTGCATTCACTTTACCGTCTGCAATTGCCCTGATTCTGTTCGGTCTTGGTGTCATGCACCATGTGCATTGGGCCAAATCGGGCTGGGTTCACGGCTTCAAAGTAGTTGCAGTGGCCATCGTGGCACAAGCGGTGTGGGGTATGTTCAAATCGTTGTGCCCGGATCGTCCGCGGTCTGCTTTGGCCATCGTTGCTACACTCATCACCTTAGCCGTGCCGTCCGCGGCGGGACAAATCGCCGCCCTCGCGGTAACTGGAGCGATCGGCTGGCGGGTGTTAAGTGTTCCCGCTCCGCCATTAGTGGGCGAGCTGCGTTATCCCGTCTCTCGCCGCCTGGGTTTAGCCGCACTTTTACTATTCGTTGGCTTGATGCTGGCGCTGCCATTGATTGCCACAACCACAAGCTCCACCGCAACCACGCTGCTCGACGGGGTGTATCGCTCAGGTGCCTTGGTTTTTGGAGGCGGACACGTGGTCTTGCCGCTATTGCAGGCGACAGTGGTGCCCAGTGGCGCGGTGGGCAGTGCGGAGTTTCTCGCTGGCTATGGTGCCGCGCAAGCTATACCCGGACCCCTGTTCACGTTTGCCGCTTATTTAGGGGCAGTGGCGGACAGCGCGCTTACCGGATGGGTGGGCGGGCTTGGCCTATTAGGCGTGATCTTCCTGCCCGGGTTTCTCGTACTGTTGGCGGCCCTACCTTTCTGGGAATCTTTGCGCCACTACCCAGGCATTCAGTCGACCATGGCCGGCATTAGCGCCGGCGTCGTAGGCATTCTTTTGTCGGCGCTTTACGATCCCTTATGGGTAAGTGCGATTCAAGGCAAGGCAGATTTTGCATTAGCGCTTGCCTCGTTCGCTATGCTAACTATTGCGCGCTTGCCGCCGGCTCTGGTTGTGCTGCTGGCCGGGATGGGCGGCTGGATATTGATGCTCTAATTCGCTCGTTGTACATATTGATTGAGCGCAGCCCTTAATGCGCGCGGGTGCTCGGGTTGACCGTTGACGCTTCGTTGCCTGCCCCCACTGCTGACACGGGTGGGTCATCTTCTGTATAGACAATGTCCAGAATCTCGAGTTGCTGCACCCCGCTCGGCGTGCGCAGCATAACGGTATCGCCCACTTGGGCACGCATCAGCGCGCGGGCGACCGGCGATATCCAGCTGATCCTACCTTTGAGAGGCTCAGCCTCGTCAACCCCAACAATCTTCACGACGCGCTCGACGCCATCCCCATCGAGATAGGTAACCGTGGCACCAAAAAAGACCTGGTCTTGGTTGGCTTGATCTTTTGGGTCAACCACCTCAGCGATGTCCAGTCGCTTAGTCAAGAAGCGCATGCGGCGATCGATCTCTCGCAAGCGCCGTTTGCCGTAGATATAGTCGCCGTTTTCGGAGCGATCCCCGTTAGAAGCTGCCCAGGAAACTACTTGAACCACTTCCGGGCGTTCGACGGTCATTAAATGCGCTAACTCGTCCCGCAAACGGGCATAACCTGCTGGAGTGAGATAGTTGCGCACCCCTTTAGGCAGGGCCAACTCCGGCATTTCGAGATCGTCATCATCTTCGTGATCCGATTCTCTAACAAATGCTTTACTCATACTCGAAAACTCCTAAAGCCAATCATGCCAGACCGGTTTGAGCCCGGCTGGCAGCGGAGGCAGTTCGCCCAAATCAACCCGCCCTTCGTGAGGCGCATGAAAGTCAGAGCCGCGAGAGGCGAGAAATCCATAGCGCCGGGCCACCTCCGCAAACTCGCGATATTGATCGGGGGTATGGCTTCCGGTAACCACTTCGATCCCGATTCCGCCCAAATCACGGAATTGTTCATAGAGGGCTGAGAACGCCATGGGCGAATAGTTGTAGCGCCCGGGGTGAGCCAAAATCGCAATGCCTCCAGCCCGTTGGATCCAGGATAATGCATTCTCAAGCGTGGCCCATCTCATGGGCACGTAACCGGGCTTGCCGGGCGAGAGGTAGTGGTCGAAGACTGCGCTGACGTCGGGCGCGGCGCCTTGCTCTACCAAGAACCGCGCAAAGTGGGTACGGCTGATGAGGTCGGGGTTTCCCGCGAGATCACGTGCTGCTTCCAGCGCTCCCGGGTAGCCCGCTTCCTCTAACGACTTCGCAATTTGTGCGGCCCGCTGTCCACGGCCGCTTCGTGTTGCGGCGAGCCCTTCAATAAGGGTGGGATGCGTGGGGTCGATATTCAACCCCACAATATGTATTGTCTCCGAGGCCCAGGTGACCGAGATCTCGACACCGTGTACGAACCGCACGCCGCATTCGCGTGCAGCGGCCGAGGCTTCGGCAAGGCCTGCGACCTCGTCGTGGTCGGTTAACGCCAGCACGTCGACCCCTTTGCTCTGGGCACGCGCGACGAGATCAGCAGGAGGCAGCTCACCATCGGAGACGTTGGAATGACAATGCAGATCGATGTTGAGACTCACGGAATACCTCGGACTTGATGCGGCCTCCTCGGGGGGACCGAACGGTTAAGCACAGTGCATCTTAGCGCCGGGTCGTGGGGTGCAACCATACAAAGCTGACGCCTGGTTCAGGCTGCCCGGGCTTCTTGTTAGTTATCGAATGCCTGACTCAGCCTCATCGCATGCCCAGCCGTCGACGGGCTCTTAGGGCGAGCCTAAAGCCACCATAAACGTCGCCATGAGCGGCTGCCTGGTTCGTGCTGAACCGATTAATGATCATGTAATACCAAATGGGCCATGCCGTCTTCGGTGGCCAAGCCCACGCGAGCCCCCACCGGCAAGGTGACTTTGGCAGGGACATGGCCAAACGGCAAGCCGCTGATTACCGGGATCTTCGCTTCCCGACGAATCCAGTCAACGACGCTATTCAAGTCGAATCCGTTATCGTGCGTGGTCGTGCGCGCCTCGCTAAATCGACCCAAAACCAGCGCCTTTTGACGCTCCAGCACCCCGGCTTGCAGCAGCTGTATCAACATTCGCTCTATACGATACGGCTGTTCGTTAATATCTTCAAGGAACAAGATGCCGCGAACGCGGGGGAAAAACGGTGTGCCGACCAGTGCCGTTACCAGCGCGAGGTTACCGCCCCAAAGAATGCCCCGGCAGTCCACGGTATCTGCCTCAGGCGCTTCGAAGCTGAGCACTTCCAGCTCGCCGCGCACGACCTCGCCAAACACTTCGGCTGTAAGCGGATTAACACGGCGCCCACCGAAATCGTACACCGCCATCGGTCCTGCGTAGCTAACGGCCCCAGTACGCGCGAGCAAGGCTAATGAGAAGGCCGTGAAATCGCTGTGACCCACGAATATCTTGCCACTATCAGCGATCGTCGCGTAATCGATGCGCGGCAAAATACGCGACATTCCATACCCTCCACGGGTGGCCATCACTATCGGTTTCGCCTGACGCACCGCACGCCCGAAAGCGGCAAGACGTTGCTGATCGGTTCCCGCAAACCGTTCATAACGCGCTAAAGCGGTTCGATCCACCGCGGTACTAAACCCGAGCGCCTTCAGATTGGCGCGTGCTTGCTCGATAGCACCCGCCTTTGTGACTGCTCCGGCCGGAGAAAACAGATAAATACCTGAAGTCTTCTTGGACGCCCTTCCGTGTTTGGGCGCTTCAGCGTGTTGGGCGTCCACCGACGCCGTTGTTGATCTTCTTGAGGTCATACTTCAAATGTCGCGTATGAGTGCGTCTCCGCGGCGGTCGGTCACAATGTATCGCTGCGGCTCAAGGCCATTACGGTGATGATGTTGGCTATTTCCGCAATGCCTTCACCAGCTGCTCAGTATTGTGTTCCATCATGTCGAGGTAGGTGGCTGCTGGCCCCTCAGGGGGTGACAAACTATCCGTAAATAGCCGTCCGCCCACAGATAGCTCGGCCTCGCGCGCGACCTGGTGTAATACATTTGCATTCCCCATGCCTTCTATGAAGACCGCACTGATCCCCCCGGTGCGCGCTTCACGCACGAGCTGGGCCAGTTCTCGAGCGCTCGGTTCCGTCGCCGTGGAAGCCCCTTGAGCTGCGATGAAATCAATTCCGTAGCGCGCGCCGTAATAGGCCATTGCCGCATGATTCGTGATCACCCGCCGATGCTCGCGCGGAATGCGTGAGATCTCTCGCTCAATCTTGGTATGGAGCTCGTGCAATCGCAAAGCATAGCTCTGCGCGCGCCGCTGGTAGTCGCGTGCGTGCTCGGGATCGACATCCGCTAATGCCTGTGCGATCACATGCACTATATGCACCACGTTCAGGGGATCTTGCCATACATGCGGGTCATCACCGGACTCATGTTCAGCGTGCTCGGCCTCTTCTTGCTCCGGTCCACGCGGCGCTTCGTCCACCACCGTCGAAATCGCTGCGGTTCCGCTGGTAGTAGATGAAACCTGCTGCAGCTTCTCCTGCGGCGCCGCGCTCTCAGCAAGCTCGGCCGTTCCGCCATCCGCAGTTCGGGCTGCGTCTAAGGAACGTCTGGAGTGCCTATGTGCCTCGGTTGCTGTGGCCAATGACAAGCCGTCGGTTACTCGTGCCATGTTCGCAGAGAATTCGGCAGCCGCAATCAACCGATACATCCAAGAGTCGAAGCCCGCCCCGTTGATGACGATTAGATCAGCGTCACGCAATTTGCTGACATCTGAAGGACGGGGTTGGAACACATGAGGATCCTGCCCCGGTTGAACCAGCGTTTCCACGGCGACTTGCGGCCCGCCAATTTGCTTGACCAAGTCAGCCAGAATGGTAAAGCTGGCCACCACTTTTACGCTAGGTTGAGCCACGCCGACAGTTGCTGTGCTAAACCCGAGCATCAACAGCGAGGCAAGCAAGCACAGCTTTTGCCAGATCGATCTCATCGCGCACTGCCCCTTCGCCACGTTGCTACACATACCGACAACTTCCGGCCCATCCACCCGTGCGGGGCGATGAGCAATGATACGATATACAAACCGCCCGCACATAGGACGATGACCGGTCCTGAGGGCAAATCAAAGTGATACGAACATAGTAATCCCGCGTAGCCCGCGATCGTTGCCTGCACGATGCTATTCAATAGCTGGGCAGGTAACATGTCGTGCCAAAGTCGCGCTGAAATGCCTGGCAGCATCATCAATCCAACTGCTAGCAGCGTTCCCAATACTTGAAACGCAGCAACTAAGTTCGCGACCACGATCAGCATGAATACGAGGGGGAACACTGCAGCACGGGGGGTTGCAGCGTAAAAAAACGCCTGATCGAAACTTTCTAGCAAGAAAGCGCGGTAAAGCAGCGCCAGGATAATGACAGTCACGGTGGTGACGCTAGCGATGAGCACTAATCCTTCGCGCGAGACCCCTAAAATGTTCCCGAACAAGATATGCAGGAGATCCAGCTGCGTGCCCTTCGCGGAAATCAGTAACACGCCCAGCGCGAGTGCCATCAAATATCCGGCAGCGAATGTCGCGTCTTCTTTCAGGGCGGTATAGCGCGTTGCCCAAAAGGCACCCAGCACAATGAGTACTCCGGCTACGAACCCGCCCACACTCATGGCCGGTAGAGAGAGTCCAAACAAGACAAAGGCGACCGCAACACCGGGCAAGACAGCGTGGGCCAGCGCGTCACCCACGAGACTCATGCGCCGCAAGGTTAACAACACGCCCAACGGGGCGCTGCCAAGGGCCAGGGATAGCGTCGCTACAAGTGCCCGCCGCATGAAGGTAAATTCAAGAAACGGCGTGAGCGCAAATTCGAAGAGCGTCGTCACGGCCCCGGTTTACCCCGCATTCAGGCAGCCGCCCTTGGCGTTCGCGTTTCCACCCACTGCCCGGCATGGAAGAGGTGCTCGCGGGTGAGAACTTGCGCTGTGCTGCCCCAGGCCATGAGATTTCCATTCGCCAATAACAAGCACGATGGAAAGCCGGACCGAATCTGCTCGTGGTCGTGCATGACGACGACGACGGTTCGCCCTTCTTGACACCATCGGTGAATAATTCGCAACAGGTCAGCCGTGGTACGTGCGTCTACGGCGTTGAACGGCTCGTCGAGCAAGATGAATTCAGCATCTTGAACCTGAACGCGGGCAAACAGCAGGCGCTGGAACTGACCTGAAGACAGCGTGCTGACGGGCTTATCCGCCTCGGCACTTAAGCCCACTTCCTCCAACGCCTGCCAAGCCAGATCGATTTTGGCAGCTGGAATCCGACGCCATACGCGCCAAGACGGCCAGAAACCAAGCGAGACGCAATCGAGCACCGAAACCGGAAACTCGCGGTCGATGTTTGATTGCTGAGCCAGGTAGGCAAGCCGCTCTCGCGGGACCGCCAGCTCGATGGAACCCGTTGTCAACGGTGTGACCCCGGCCAACGCCTTAAGCAATGTACTTTTGCCGGCCCCATTCGGGCCTGTGACCGCTGTAAGGGAACCGCGCTCGAACGAACCGGTGATGCCGTCGAGCACGATACGGTCGCGGTAACGGACACCAACATTGGCCAGCTGGGCAACCGGCTTCATGCCTAACCCCCCCACGCCCAACGGACACTCGCCCATAACAAGGCGAGAGGCGGCACCGTGAGCGCGACCCGCCAGAAGGCTGACGCAGCCAGTACGCTAACAGTACGGTACGAAGGGGTTCGAGAGGCGCTCATGAAGGAAATGCAATGCAATAACATTGCAATTTTAGCACTGATTCCGATAATGCAACATTATTGCATTATGTTTTATTTGCTCCACGCCTTGCTCGGAAAAAATCACGCAACTCGCGGGCGCAGTCGTCCGCCAACACGCCACCGGTGACGTGCGTGTGATGATTGAGCTGCACGACCGACGGGATGTCCAGGACGCCGCCGCAGGCACCCGTTTTAGGGTCTGCCGCACCAAAAACCACATGGGCCAATCGTGCGTGCAGAATCGCCCCAATACACATCGTGCAGGGTTCTAACGTGACGTAAAGCGTGGCGCCTGGCAAGCGATAGTTCTCGCTTTTTTTGCAGGCAGCGCGCAGGGCAACAATTTCAGCGTGTGCGGTGGGATCATGGCCGCTGATCGGTTGATTGCGGCCCTCGCCGAGTAATTCCCCATCGGCCCCCACGATCACTGCTCCAACCGGCACTTCTCCGGCAAGCGCGGATGCGCGAGCTAGCTGCAATGCGTATCGCATCCAGTCATGGTGGTGTTTGGCAGTGGATTCCTCGGGGTAATGCATTACAAGCGACAATCGGCGAAACGGGGGCGGGCCCGCGGAACAACAGAGGACAGACGGGCAGACAGCAGTAAGAAGTACACTAGCAACGCATGCAGATTTTAGACGCAAACCCTCACTTTATCGTTCTCGACGCCTGCGTCCTGATTTCAGGCGTTCTGCGACCCACTTTGCTTTCGTTAGCCGCATATGGGCTTTTCACACCAATCTGGAGCGACCGCTTAGGTGACGAATGGCGACGCAACGCGGCACGGATATGGTCCATTCCGCCCGAGGCGTTGGATCGTGAGTGGGAACGCATGCAACTCGAATTTCCTTGTGCGAATGTTAACAACACGGGCCCCTATGAGGCCGGCCTGCGTTACAGTGACCCTAAGGATTGGCATGTCATAGCAACTGCCCTCGCAGCTCGTGCCCGTTGCGGACTACCTGTTCGCCCTGAGGTTACTGTGTTAACGTGGAATCTTAAAGACTTCAATCGAGGCGAACTCAGGCGTCAAGGTCTGCAGGTGCTGGATCCCGATCGTTTATTGGGACTGTGGTGGCCACAGTACGGACCAACCATCCACCGCGCTCTTCGTAGCACAGTAGGCCGATTAGCCGATGAAGGACGGCCACGCACGGGAGGTCTCATCGAAATTATTCGCCGTGAACGTCTTTTCCGTCTGGCACGCCTGATTGAACGCGACTACGCATCTGAGTCATCGCTTGAGCAAAACAGTTATCCCTAACTCATCAAAGGTCCGTTCCCACTGGCCCACGCTTTGCTTCCCACGTTTTCAGCTCTGTGGCTATCGCGGCAAACGCCTGATGGCGGCCGCATGTTAACACCATTCAATGTTCTACCAGCCCCTGCTCTTTACTCGTTAATACACTTCGCGCGTCGAAGTTCTTCGCCATCACGCTGACCTTAGTCAGCCGTGAACTTGCATCCAGGACTCACTATGAGCATTATCGAACTTACCCAAGATAACTTCGCAGACACGATCACACCGGAAGATACGGTCATTGTCGACTTCTGGGCGCCGTGGTGCGGCCCATGCCGACAATTCGCTCCAATTTTTGAGAAGGCTTCCGAAGAGCATACCGACGTGGTGTTTGCCAAGGTAAACACCGAAGAAGAGCAAGAGCTGGCCAATTACTTCAACATTCGCTCGATACCGATGATTATGGTCTTTCGCGAGCGAGTCATGTTGTTTGCTCAGCCGGGCGCACTGTCGGCCGGACAGCTCAACGAACTTCTAACCAAAGTGAAAGAAGTGGACATGGCGAAGGTGCATCAGGAAATCGCCGAGCGCACGCGCGACGAAGACGAGCAGGACGAAGCTTAAGTGAAGCGACCCTTTGTAGCGTCACTTTGTGAGCGCCAATAGACGATTGTCGTACGGTTGACGCTCTCCGTCAGCAGGCAGCCTCTTTGCATATGCTCATGCATGCGGCCCTGAAAGGTGGCAAGAGCGTCGCAACGAGCCGCCCCTGCAAGATTAAAGTGCTGTATCAGCGCGCCATAAGACGCCACAGTGACGTTACTTCGGCAGCACGAGCGGCATGCAATAAGTCGGTGCGGTCAGACACGCGCCGATGCGTAGGTTGAACATCGTGGCGCCCGACGACACGAAGACCTGCTTCCTGGATCCAGCGCAGTAACTCGTCGCGCGTACGTAGGCCCAAGTGCTCTGCCAGGTCCGACAAGATCAACCATGCTTCTCCCTGCATCGCGAGACGTTGCGCTGCGCCCGCCAGAAATGCCTTCAGCATTCGGCTGTCAGGGTCGTAGATGGCATGATCCAAATCACTGACCGGCCGAGCCGGTAACCAGGGCGGGTTACAGACGAGAAGCTCTACTTGTTCGATTTTGGACGGGAACAAGTCGGCTTGAGCAACCGTGACGCAGTCGCTCAAACCAAGTCGCTCGATGTTTTCGCGCGCACAGGCGACCGCCACCGCGCTGATATCGGTTGCCACGACGCGCCGTACCCCACGTCGCGCCAGCACGGCGGCCAGCACACCGCTCCCGGTTCCCACATCAATAGCAGTGCCTTCCGGCAACCCAGCTGGCAAAGGCGTGTGTGCGACGAGGTTGACGTACTCATCCCGAACGGGAGCAAAAACACCATAGTAAGGATGAACGCGCGCCTTCAAGGCCGCCACCGGCACACCCTTTCGACGCCATTCGTAGGCGCCAATCATTCCGAGGAGCTCGCGTAGAGGCAGCACGAGGCCAGGGCCTGAAGGGCCCAGCGCTTGCTCACAGGCCTCAGCGACATCAGGCGCACGCGACAAATCTAATCGGTACCCTCGCTCCAAAACGACCAGCAGGTGATTAAGCGTTCGCACTCGGCGCGACTGCATTAATCGATAGCGATTGAAAAGAGTCTCCTGCGGCGAGAGCCGTGGAGGACGTCGCTCAATTCGTCGTGCGACAGCTTGCAGCAATTGGCGAGCGTTGTGGTAATCGCCCCGCCAGATCATGCCCTCCCCTTCGCTGGCGAGTCGAAACGCCGTATCTGCATTAAGCTGATCGTCAACAACCCGAACTCGACGGGGCGGGCGCAAGCCGGAGCCTGAATACCACGGCATGGCCACTGGCTCTCCCTCTTCGTTCCAGCGAATCCAACCGGGGTTATCGGGCCCCGTACCAGTCACTTTCATGGGTTACGCACCTGCATCAGCATGGGATGCTATTGAAATTTAAAAAGAATGAGTCAAACGCCGACCGCAAGTCGGTGCGTCCCGCGCCGACTGCTAACGCGCTATGATCAACTTCTCTAGCGCAATTTCTTGGTCAAGCTTGCAGGCAGAGCAGCAAACGCTCGCGCCTCGCCTTGTGGTTTGATATGTATATCCCTACTAATCGTATTGCGCTTGCACAATAAGTGCATTTTGTTGACAGTTTTGCAGCTGCCGCCAGGTAGGAGGGCGTGAGTTCGCGATGTGGTACCGGAGCACCTAATGACGCGCTTGTATCTGTATTTTTTCCGAGGGCTAATAACAATACTTCCGGTAGCGTTAACACTCTACCTGCTCTATGTGTTTTTAAGCTGGTCTGAAGACCTCGCGCGCGGCGTCATTCGCCCATTTATCGGGGCCTATTACTTTCCCGGCTTAGGTTTGACGTTGGGCGTTCTTACCATCCTGATTTTCGGCTTTCTGGTGTCCAAGCACGCCGTCCGGAACGTCTTGCTCTTGATTGAACGCCCCTTCATTAACATCCCCGTCATCAAAAGCATTTATACGTCGCTCAAAAACTTCGCTGACTACTTCTCGCCCGGAGATAAGGCCCAAACGCAGCAAGTCGTCTTGCTACGCATACCGGGTCAGCCGATAGAAATCGTCGGCCTGGTCACCCGCAAAGGTGTGAAAGGCCTACCCGACGGTTTTCTCCAGGGCGACCGGGTCGCCGTCTACCTGCCCATGGGTTATATGATTGGCGGCTACACCATTTTTGTACCAGCCGAGTGGGTACATCCAATTAAGATGTCGGTCGAAGAAGCCATGCGTTCCTCGCTTATTGCCTGGATGGCTGGAAGTGAAGCGTTACGTTCGACGAGTGACGGCGCACCACAACCGAAGCGAGACTCTGACCCTGGATCAGACCCAGCAACAGCTGATATCAACGTTGAACCCGAGGAGCGCCTCCAGACCTCCGACGATGGCGTAACCCGCGTATCCTCATTGCACGCGAGTATGCGTCAAGCGGCTAGTTCACCCGACACTTCATCAACGGGTTCCGGCGAGTCAACTGTTAGGCCTGGGTCCACACAATCATGAGCCATCGGGCCGGCTCAGTACGGTCGTTTCCCGTCAGGTTGGCGTCGCGACAGTTTGACAGCCCCTCGCCTGCCTAACGGCTCCTTCGAGCATAAAAGACGAGCAGTTCAGCACGCCCTGTCTTGGATGGCAGCGCAACCCGGCCGCACGCAACCGCATTAAGACCTTAGCGGGCTGGCAACGCAGCTAATGCGGCGGCCATTAGCGTGACCAGGTTTCGTGTCAGCTAACGTACAGTGACAGGCGACTATAAGTCGAGTACCAACAGGGGTGACTTCGAACGTGAGCAACAGGGGAGCATCTGATCGTTCGCTTCCCGTTCTGCGTCGGTTAGATACAAGTCGCGGTGATCCGGCTCGCCTTCTAGCACCCGCGTCAGGCAAGTGCCGCAAACCCCTTGTTCACACGATACCGGAACGTCGATGCCCTCGTCGGCCAAAGCCTCAACAATGGTTTTGTCCGCAGGGATCGTGATTACCTGGCCGCTGCTAGCCAGCTTGACCTGGAAGCTGCCGTCGTTAGAGGTGTCTTGTTCAACACCGGTAAAGTACTCGCGATGCAAATTCGCCTCGGGCCAACCCGCTTCCTTGGCCGCGTTAAGCACCATTTCGATAAAACCCGTGGGGCCGCATACGTATAAATGACGGTCGGGCTGTGGATTTGCCACGACACGTGCGATGTCGAAGCGCTCTTCAACGGGCGAGGTATCGTGGTAAATGCGCGAATTTGCCTTGAGGTGCTCCTGTTCGAATCGCTCTTTGAACGCGGTTCGTTCTGGCGAACGCGTGCAATAGTGCAGCTCGAACGAAGCGTCGATATGTGCCAGCCTTTCGGCCATGCACAGAATGGGCGTAATACCAATACCACCAGCGATGAGAATGGAATGGCGGGCGTCATTGTCTAGCGGGAAGTGGTTCTTCGGTTCGCTGATTTCGATGACGTCGCCTTCTTGTAAGGCGTGCATCGCCTTAGAACCACCGCGTGACTCCGGCTCGAGCAAAACCCCGAGTACGTAACTGCTGCGATCCGACGGGTTATTGCACAACGAGTACTGACGAATCAAGCCATCGCCCAGCACGACATCGATATGCGCGCCCGCGGAGAACGCAGGTAACGGTGCACCGCCGGGATCTGCGAGCTCGATGGCAACGATGTCCTCGGCGGCGACAACCTTTTTCTTAACCTGCACTTTCATGAAAATAACAACTCCGTGTCTTGCGCTACGCCCGCCCTCCCAATTTTAAGCGGCAGAACGAGCTTGCTGCTCTTGTTGAACAATGCGATCCAGCATCCGCCGCGCTTGGACTCCGCCAGAATCAATATTGAGCTTGAGTAGTTCACGCTGCGGATGGCGCAAAAGATTGCGCTGCTGTGACTCCAGCATCGCCAGGTCTTCAGCGAAGATTTTGCGCTGCCCCTCCCGGATAGTCTCCGTTAGTGCGGCGTCGTGAACGCTGAAACTGCGCGCCATGCCCCAGAAATACCAGTGCGAAGTTTCTGTTTCGGGGGTCATGAAGTCGACAACAATACTCGAAACCTTGTGTCGAGGATCGGCATCATAGCCGCCCTTGCCCGCGTGCGCCACCCCTCCCTCAATCATAATGTGACTTGGCGGGGTAAAGCGACAAATTTGCCAACGGTCACATAACACATCATCTGCTAAACCTGCGCCCCTCAGTGCGGCCTGCCAGAAGGGAGGCGCCTTGATGTTGTTCATGAAGCGGCTGGTAATCACCTGGCCCCCTTCAACCCGGGTTTCAGGTGTAACCTCCTCAATTTCAGGCTGGCCAATACTGGTTGCATGGACGTACGTCTCGTGGGTGAGGTCCATGAGGTTGTCGATCATGAGGCGATAGTCCGACTTGACATGGTACATACCGCCGCCAAATGCCCAATCCGGGCTGGAAAGCCAATAAAAATCAGGAATCAGTGAAGCGTCGGCCCGTGATTGATCGCCTGGCCAGACCCAGATATACCCGTAGCGCTCCTCGGCGGCAAAGGTTCGGATCGAAGGAAACCCGCCTACACGCTGCATGGGCATATGAGCACACCGTCCGTCTTCGCCCATTGCCAATCCGTGGTAGCCGCACACAAGCAGGCCGTCACGCACGAACCCCAGTGAGAGTGGTGCGCCGCGGTGTGGACAGAAGTCTTCGAGCGCTACCGGTTTGCCTTCCCGGTTGCGGTAAAAAACCATGGGTTCACCGCAAATCTGGCGCGCCAGCGGTTTATCGCCGAGCTCGTCACTCGCGGCTGCCACATACCAGGTATTCATCGGAAACATATCGGTCTCCCCTTACGTACTGAGTTGTATACCGACCGCCCAGGCCTCACCGCGGCTTCAAGCGGCGCTATTCATTGGAAACTCTTCTTCAGCCAGGGCGTCGGCTCCAGATGCTCTTCCGCACCCGGCTGTATCAGGATTGCCGCAACGTGCCCCTCGGGTGACTCGAATGGGGTAGGAGGATCCGGTCAATCGGGGTATCCGAGCCCGTGCAGGGCGAATAACCGGCACGGAACGGTTCCAGCGCACTTCCTGCCCTGCCCCTTTATCGCTGGCTGTAGCCCCATGCTAGCGTGTCCGTTGCAACGTTGAACTGGTTGCACCGTGCTTATCCCGGAACTGTCCCTTGGATGCGTTCTGCCGCGGGCAATCCTCATTGAATACACATTGTATACAACGAGGGTTTCGGAAGCCAGCCTTTTTTGAAATATGGATCCGATTTCAGCATGGAGTATCCTTCGCGGCGCTTTTTTTCAGCCGGACGCCCCATGAGCGGAGGTACGCCTCATGTGCTGGGAGGCGCCGCGCTCGCCGACCGCTTGATTGAGTGACACCCTAGTGATCGCCATGCATCTTCATAGGAGCGCGCGGCTTTCTCGCCCTCGCCTGCGACCGTTGACTGCGGCGGGTCCTAGCGACTCAGGATGGGAAGACAGAAAAGGGCACCAAGAATGGAACTTAGTCCCGGCGTATCAGTACCTGCGTATCAGCGCTGAGCCTTGAAGTTTCGCGAAGGCTTTGTGATTGTCAAGAACGCTTTTAAGGTTGCGATGGGCGATACGTGCATGCTCGCGCATCAGTGCCTCGGCACGCGCTCCTTCACGTCGCTTGATCGCATTGATGACGGCACGATGCTGGGCTTGCGCCAAGACCAGAATTTCATGCGCATCGGGAACGACGGATTGCACCATGACGAATCCGCTCGGAGAAGCAAACGGGAACGCTGCCGCTTTCTCGATTTGCCGCTCCACGACTTCACTTCGGCAAGCTGCCGCCAGGATGCGATGAAATGCCTCGTTGGCAGAAACGTAGGCCGAAAACTTGTCTTCGGTCAGGTCGCCCTGCAATATGTTGTCGATCTCGTCGACGCAGGTTTGCAAATCGCGCAGTACTTGCGGACTGGCGCCACGTTCGGCCGCCAGACGGGCAGCTAAACCCTCTAGCGTGCCGCGCACCTCGATCGCGTCCCACACATCGTCTTCAGTAAATGAACGGACTGCGTACCCTCCGGACGGGATGGGTTCAAGAAAGCCTTCTTCCTGCAGGCGCGCCAACGCGGCGCGGACCGGCGTACGAGATACGCCCAGCTGCTCTACAACCCAGAGCTCGGAAATACGAGAACCGGCGGGCAGCTCACCCTCAAGAATCAGTTCACGCAGGCGGAGCTGCGCCTTAACGACGTTGGATGTGGCGCTATTATTTTCAGAAGGCGTGCGCATGATAGTAGGTACGGAAGAGCCCGACATATCTGACTGAAACGTCCCCGGAAAGCTGATCGAACTTAGATTGTATACATATGCCTGGCATTACGTTGCACACGATGTGCCAGGACGGCTCCAAGTTCGAACCGGCGACGACGCTACTGCTGCTGAGCACGCGTATGTCGGGCGCAACCGCGGGCTGCCGGGCTGAGGCCAGCACGGCCGTTTGTACTCGTCCTGTGACGCCGGGGAAGGAATACTAGAGAGATACGTAGCGGGTTGATCTAGAATGGACGACTGGCAAGCTGATGTAGCACCTTTGGCACCATGTCCGGCAGGTCATCGGCGATCAATCCGTGCCCAAAACAGACAGCAGCTTGGGCATGTATCCAACACCCGGCGCATGCCGCTTCGAACGCAGGCATGCCTTGGGCTAAAAGCCCGCCAATTAATCCGGACAAGACATCTCCGGTTCCACCCGTGGCCAGGGTGGCGGGAGCGTTCGCATTGATGACCGCACGGCCATCCGGCGATGCGATTACCGTATCAGACCCCTTCAGCAGCACTACTGCCCCACTCTGCTGAGCGGCAGCACGAGCGCGCCGAAGCTTATCGCCTGCCATCGAGAATAAACGCGAGAATTCTCCTTCATGTGGAGTGAGAACGCAGGGCCCATCAATAGCATCGAACAATGCCTTGGGGTCATCGCGGAAGGCGCTTAAACCATCAGCGTCAATCACGATAGCACGCTGCGTTGCAAGTGCAGCGAGAACCAAGGCTTTCGTGCTTTCGTCGAGACCCGCGCCGGGGCCCAGCACGACGGCATTTTTGCGAGGGTCGCTCAACAGCGCCGCGGCAGATTCAGTATCGTCATACGGCTGAACCATGATACTGGTTAAAGCAGCGGCATATACGGGCCAAGCCCTGGCGGGTGCCGCCACCGTTACCAGACCCGCACCGATGCGTTGTGCACCGCGCGCCGCCAAGCGTGCCGCGCCCGTCAGGCAGGCTCCTCCGTACACCAAGAGGTGGCCTCGCGCGTACTTGTGATCAAAAGGGCTTGGCCAAGGATAGCGGTGTAACCAAAGTGTCGGCGCATTCTCGAAACATTGAGAACCTATTTCTGGGAGTACCGACGGTGGAATGCCTATGTCTGCCAGCCAGATGTCCCCACATAATGCCTTGCCTGGCATCAGCAGATGTCCTGGCTTCTTCCGAAAGAAGGTCACCGTCAAATCGGCCTTGACCGCAACGCCCGGGGCGGCCCCGGTCGAGCCGTCGACTCCGGTGGGAATATCGACGGCACAGACGGGAACGCGCAGTGAATTGATGGCCTCGATCATGGTCGCAACTTTGCCATCGGGGGGGCGTGTGAGACCTGCACCTAGCATGGCGTCCACCACCAGGTCGACATCGCTTAACGCGTCTACGCTAAAGGGCACCTCGCCGCCTTTCCACAGGCCGGCATGATATTGGGCGTCAGCACTTCTAGCCTCGGCTGAGCCGAAGCTTGCCAACTTAACCTTCCAGCCGGCCGCAGCCAGGTGGCGTGCAATGACAAATCCGTCTCCACCGTTATTCCCCGGACCGCAAAGAACCAGCACGGCGCGTGGCGACCACCGCTCGCGTATGGCGTTGGCGACGGCGACCCCCGCATTCTCCATCAGCTCGGTTCCCGAGATGCCCGCAGCCATCGCTGCCGCGTCCGCGGCCGCCATCTGGCGGTTATCCAAGAGCACGTGAGGCGAACTATTGGACATGCTCGAGCTCCTGCTGCAAACGCGTTAACACCTGAAGTCCCGGTCTACCATCGGGAGTTAATCCAAGACGTGTCTGCTCGGCTCGCACCGCATCTCGTGTACGGTGGCCGGGGATACCATCCGGGGTACCGATATCATGGCCCCGTCGTAGTAGCAGACGTTGCAGCACGCGAATTTGTTGGCGCGAGAGCCCCGGGTCATCGGTTGGCCACGACTTGATCAGCGTCGCATCACCTTGCAGCCGGTTTAAAAGCAAAGCCACCGCTAACGCGTATTTTTCCGATCGGTTGTAATGCAAGATCGCATCGAAGTTGTTCGTGGCCAAAAAAACGGGCCCATCACGACCCGTTGGCACAAATAAATACGCACGTTGCTCCGGCTGCAAGTTTGGCCATTGTGCGCGAGTCAACAAACTTCTTCCATCTGCGCGTTGCACACCGCGTTGACTCCACTCGGTCAGGCTCAGGCGCCTCTCTTTCTGCGCATAGCTACGGTCTACTTCCTGGGGGACGCTGGCACGCAACTGAGGCGGGAGTTCAATTTCGATCACCGCGGGTACACCTGGCGTCCAGCGCGAACCACGCTTGCGCAAATGGTTGGCGGTAGAAGCCAATGCGTCGGGTAAAGAGCTGTACAAGTCAACACGCCCATCTCCATCGCCGTCGACTGCCAGCTCATAGAACGATGTAGGAATGAACTGCGTCATACCAAACGCACCGCTCCATGAGCCTACAAATGTATCGCGTGCAACCACCCCGTCACGCAGCAGCCGTAAAGAGGCGAACACATTGCTGACCCACAACGGGCGCTTTTCAAGGCAGGCACGGGTTAGCCACGCATTGAGTACGTCAGTACGCCCCAGTTGCTTGCCATAATCCGTCTCGATGCCAAAGATGGCAACCAGTGCAGCAGGATCTGTTTGGTATCGGCGCGCAATCTGAGCTAATTCGGCGTCATACTGTTTGAGGATACCCAGTCCGTCGGCGACGCGTTCCTCATCCACCGTTTTAGCGATGTAGTCCCACCAAGGTTCTTGCACTTCAGCCTGCGAGCGTGCGGCGCGTGCGGTGGTCTCAAGCAGCGCGACATCCTGGGTGAGCCGATCAAAATCGGCAACCGATAGGCCGTGCTTGGGCGCCTGTGCTCGCAGGTCAGTGATACACGCTTGCGTCTTCGCCCAGGCGGCCCCCGGATAGGCACCAAGCCATGCGCTCAGTAAGCAAACGATGATAAACCCGCGCCCCGTTGATACGAACTCATTTAAACGAGCGCCTGAATTCATGTTCTTACGTGCTGAACGAATCGACGGAGACACCTTCCTGACGCGCCTACGCCGCTGCACTTCGCTAACGAACAACGCCATAAGCTCATTGCACTCAGGATGACGTTTCAACGGCCTCGGACACAGGCTCAAGCGCATGAGTAACGGCATCATCGACCGTCTCGAGCCAAACAAACTCGAGCTGCTCGCGAGCGTCTGCGGGGATGTCGTCATAATCGCGCCGGTTCCGTGCCGGTAACATGACGCGGCGCACCCCGGCGCGCGCGGCCGCCACGACTTTCTCCTTGATGCCGCCCACCGGTAGCACGAGACCCCGCAAGCTAATTTCCCCTGTCATTGCGGTATCGCTACGAACTGTCCGCCCGGTTAGTATCGACACCATGGCGACAAACATAGCAACTCCCGCGCTGGGTCCATCTTTAGGTGTTGCACCGGCAGGCACGTGCACGTGCAAGTCGTTCTTCTCAAACAATTCATTGGCGATACCGAGCGAAGCTGCGCGCGACTTCACAAGACTGAGTGCCGCCTGAGCGCTTTCGCGCATGACGTCGCCTAATTGCCCAGTAAGCTGCAAGCGACCTTTGCCCGGGGCTTTCGCTGCCTCGATGAAGAGAATATCGCCGCCAACCGGAGTCCATGCCAAGCCAGTAGCGACGCCAGGCACGCTGACCCGCATTGCCACTTCGTCCTCAAAGCGCGGGGCACCCAAAATGCCTTGAAGATCATCCTTAGAGATGGTGGCAGACTGCGTTTTCCCTTCGGCAATACCGACCGCAACATGGCGAAAGACGCGGGTAATTTCTCGTTCGAGATTACGCACTCCTGACTCGCGAGTGTAGTGGCGGATAATTGCCATCAGCGCGTTGTCGTCGATTGTGACCTGTTCTTCAGTCAGGCCGTTCGCCTCACGCGCACGTGGAACCAGGTAGCGACGGGCGATTTCAAGTTTCTCGTTATCCGTATAGCTAGAAAGCGTGATGATTTCCATACGGTCGCGCAACGGGCCGGGTATGCTCTCCAGCATGTTCGCGGTGGCAATAAACACCACGCGAGAAAGATCAAACGGTACCGCCAGGTAGTTATCGCGGAATGTGTGGTTTTGTTCCGGGTCGAGCACTTCTAGCATGGCAGCAGAAGGGTCGCCATGTACCCCCACGCCCAGTTTGTCGATTTCATCGAGCATCATCACGCAGTCGCGTGACCCAGCCTTGCGGATGCCTTGAATGATATTCCCTGGCAAGGCACCGACATAAGTGCGGCGGTGTCCCCGGATCTCAGCTTCGTCATGCACGCCACCCAAGCTGACGCGCACGAACTTGCGCCCCATAGCTCGGGCGATAGATTGTCCCAACGAAGTTTTTCCCACGCCCGGCGGGCCGACAAAGCAAAGGATGGGCGCTTTACCTTCAGGCGCCAGCTTGCGCACGGCGAGGTATTCGATGATGCGACGCTTGATCTTGTCCAGCCCGTAGTGGTCTTCGTCCAGAATGCGTCTGGCTTGCTCGATGTCGATTTCCGTGGGCTCGGGCAGTGCCCAGGGAAGCTCGATCAACCACTCCAGGTAGGTACGTATCATGCCGTGCTCCATGGAGGCGTCTGGGGTACGCTCCAGGCGACGCAGTTCCTTGCGCACCGCCTGCTCCACTTCTTCCGGCATTTGTGCCTTTTCAATCGCTTCCGAAAGCTCAGCGATCTCGCGTGCCTTGCCGTCGTCTTCACCCAACTCCTTCTGGATAGTCGCAAGTTGCTCACGCAATAAAGCTTCACGCTGCCGCTCGTCCAAAGCGGCCTTGGTTTGTTGGCCGATTTCGTGCGTGAGCCTGAGTACATTCAGCCGATGCTCGAGTAACTGCGAAATCTTCTGCATGCGCGCCACTAACCCTGTGGTTTCGAGCAAATCCTGCCGTTCTTCGGGAGTGGCATCCATATAGGCTGCAATAAGATCGGCGAGCATCGAGGGGACGGTGGCGGAACTGACGGCAGCCATCAGTTCAGGCGACGAGTTCGGAATCAGACGCAATGCTTCCAAGGCCTGATTCTTCATGTGCAAAAAGCGCGCTTGGATTTCGGGGTCGTTCGTATCTTCGCTTTCTTCGATCCGTTCTACCCTTGCCACGATGAAAGGACGCTCGCGCGTGAACGTCTTGACGCGAAACCGTTGTTCGCCCTGACACACCATTTGGTGTGACCCATCGGGAGCCGTGATGTAACGAAGAATATTGGTGACTACACCAATACGGTGCAAATCGAGCCCCGTGATGTCTTCCTGATCTGGGTCACGCTGTTTGAGAATTCCTACCTGGCGCCCGTGGCGAAGAGCCTCTTGCACGGCAGCGATCGCGGGCGGTTGTGTTACCACAGCGGGCATGACAACGCCGGGGAACAGAACCATGTTCCGCATCGGAACGATAAGCAGCTCATCATCGTCCGCGGTCGCGCCGGATTGCGACGTAGGCTCGGATCCCGACTCGCCTCCCGTGTTCGTCAACCCTGAAGCATCGGCTGCTTCAGTGGCGCTTGCCAATGCGGGCACATGCTGCGTGGATGATGCGCCCGCCTGCGTGACCGGCGCCGCGAGCGTATCGTCGCGCTCGTTCGGCTGGGCGCTGGCGCGCGCGCCCGGCTGCTGAGAGCGGGCGGTAGAAATGGGTGAGGGATTTGCTTTTGAAGACTCTGACATTTCCCCTCCTGTTAGGCGGTCTTGCGCAAAACGATGGCCAAGCATCCGTTGATAACGGAGGGCCGTCTTAACTCATAGCGCCCCGGCGGCAACCCGATGCGCCGCTCGAAGCGGCCCTGGGGTAGCTCGAGTCGGTGAATGACCGCAGTTTGAAACTCAGTGGGCAGGCGTCGTTCACCCGCGATGATAAGCACACCACCGTCGATCACGAGTTGAATCTGCTCGGGATCGACCCCGGGTAACGCAGCGAGAACCAGGACTTCGTCTTCAGTTTCGACGACATCAATGGGAGGCTCCCACGCCGGAGGGCGGGCACGTACGGAAGTCGGCTGAAATAGTTGCCGGTGCAGGCGTTCGGCGCGCTCCAGCATTTGTAACGCGTCCGACCACATCCATGAACGCGAGTCGGAATCTCTCATGTGCATTTCTCCATTCTGCCACTCCCCTAATGTAACGCGAAAGCTGCCCAACCGCGGCTTCACTAGCGAGGGTAAATCTTGAAAGTGAGCAGTCGCGGCGATGCAACCTTAAAGCGCGAACGGCGCGCCCGCGACCGATACGTACTCACATGCAAATGGCGAGCGTGCCGCCGAGACTCACCCCGCTCGACTCGAGAAAGGCGCTATCGCCATGAAATACCCGGGCTTTTGAATGCCTGCACTCGCTGCTTTGCCTTGGAACTTAAATAGGGGCGAAATGTGCGGGCTCAAGTGGTGACATGCTCAGGAAAGAGCGGCGCTTCTTTTGTGGAGTGCTTTTGTGAAATGCGTGTTAGGCGGTAGCAGGCGCGAGGCCGCGAAGGGGTTGCTCCGGCCATGGAAGCCTGAGAAAGGAGATTTCTTAGTAAGGCGACGCAGCCGGGGCACGACTCAAGTGGGATGGTTGATTCGTGACATGCTACCGGTGCTAGCCGAAGACCGCGCTGACGCTCCTTCGGCCTTATGCGACGTTCGATTACACGAGCGCGTGCTCGATGGCACTGACTAAAACGGGATCGTCAGGCTTGACGTCAGGTGCGAAACGGCCGACTACCTTCCCGTCCCGCCCCACCAGAAATTTTTCAAAGTTCCACATAATGTCGGACTCTGATTCTGGCAGCAAACCCGCATTTGACAGCCGCTGCTTCAACGCGTCACCCACGGTGGTCGCCTTGGGTTGGGCATCAATGAGCGCTGTGTACAACGGATGTTGATCCTCGCCTTTCACCGATATTTTGGAAAACATCGGAAAGGTCACGTTGTACTGGGTTGAGCAAAACTCTGCAATTTCTTCGTTCGTACCAGGTTCTTGTTGCTTGAAATCGTTGGCTGGAAAACCGAGCACGGTGAAACCGCGGTCGGCATAGCGCTCGTACAGCTGCTGCAACCCTTCGTACTGAGGTGTCAATCCGCATTTCGAAGCGACATTCACTACCAAGCGCACTTGGCCGGAAAAGTCGCCAAGGGATGAAGGCGTTCCATCGATGCGCTTAACTGGGATGGATTCTATGGATGTGGTCACTGTGGTCTCCTGAATGCCAACGTTCGCGTCGAAGCGCGTGCCGTTGCGGTGTTTGTAAATGAGGGCCGCATAGCTTAGCACCCTGGCTGTTTGGGTGCTGCCCATGACATCGGTTGCCCAAAAAGGGAAGCCGAGCGTGGGTCGCTTAACTGACGAGGGGTAAACCCTCGATGCGCATGGCTTCCTGCACCTTCGGGCGAGCGCCGACGCGCAAGCGATAAGATGCAACATTGGGCCACGGAGCAAGGTCTAGCCCAATATGCCCCGACCAATTCAAGATCGTAAATAAATAAGGGTCGGCCACCGTGTACTGTTCTCCGCCGATATAGCTGCGGTCGGCAAGCTCCTCATTTAAATACTTCAGTCGCCGCTCGATTTGACCGCGTGCGGCTTGCTTCCATGCTTCTACGGTGTCGGGACGGAAAAATGGAGTAAAGCTGCGGTGCAGCTCCATACCAATGAAAGTTAACCAGCTGACGATCTTAATGCGATCAATCGTACCTGTCGGTGCGAGCATATTGGCCTCGGGTTTTTGATCGGCCAAATACTGCATAAGCGCAGGCAACTCGGTTAGTATTTGCCCGTCGTCAAGCTCTAGCGCTGGCACATAGCCCTTGGGATTGATTTGATAATAGTCCTTCCCATCGGCATAGGTGTGAGTCTTGAGATCGACCGCCTCCAACTGATGGGGAATATCCAACTCGCACAGCGCAATATGTACCGACGTCGCGCATGCACCAGGCGTGTAATATAACTTCATGGTTGTCTCCGGTTTTATGGCTTGGCCTTAAGCGAAAGAAATCACGGCAAAGACGAACAAAGCAGCACCCGCACACCCAGGAACGAGCGAGCAGCGAATTCGTACGAATAACCCTACAGAACTTTATGTGCTATACGCCAGTATGACTACGCCCCGCGGGCAAAACAACGTTTTTTTGCTTGCGCCCAAAATCCGTGAGATTGCAGTTCAAGCATAGCGCCTTTACCCTCCACTTCCCAAGGCTCGAGCACACTGAACCCCTGCCTTAGCAACCTCGCCTTAAGGATTTCGAGCGAACTAGCGCTCGGACACTGCCAGCTTGATTGCAAGCGCAACAAAGACGAGGCCCGCCAAACGGTTCAGCAGCACTTGCACTCGTGGGGAGCGGGCCAGTAGCTTGCCCAGCGCACCCGAAGCCAGAGCGATTCCACCGAAGACAAGCAAAGTGCAAGCCATGAAGATCGCGCCTAAAACCACCAGCTGCAGTGACGGCGAGCCGCGCGACGGATCCACAAACTGTGGCAAGAATGCGAGGAAGAAAATCGATACCTTGGGGTTGGTCACATTCATGATAATGCCCCGACGGTATAGCGCGGCGCCAGTACGACGCGCCACTGGAGATGCTAACTCTCCCGCCGGCGCCCGGAAGGCTTGCCAAGCAAGGTACAGCAAATACGTGGCGCCGGCGAGTTTCAACACCGTAAAAGCGACTTCTGACGTTTGAATGAGGACGGCAACGCCTGCGACCACGGCGGCAGTGTGCACCAATAGCCCTGTGCATAAGCCGAGTACGACCAGTATGCCGGCATTCCAACCGTACACCGCCGATTGTGTGAGCACGAAAATGTTATCTGGGCCGGGGACCAGAGCCAGTACCAGTGAAGCCGTGATAAATGGCAGCAGAACAGCAAGCTCCATGCGTGATTGCCTAAAAAGTTTAACGAGTAACGCGTGCCATCGAGCCACCTTCAATGCCGCTGTGCGCCAGGAAAACACCTTCCCACGATAGCCGACACTTGAGTCGACCGCGCGAACCGTCTCATCGATAAGGCAACGGAACACATTGGAGCAGCACCGGCGAACGACGAGTAAACCCCAAGCGCCGATTCGAAAGACACGCAGGACGAAAAGCGGCTGAGCGTCCCTGTACGCTCGAACGCGCGTGATGTGGCATCTCGAACCGTTGGTAGCCTGAATGCCGCCCCGCAGCGGAGTCGGAAACGGTCATTCAGCGCCAATTTATGAATGGCTCGTGGATTGACAGCGTTCCATCATCGGACCGCGTCGCATTGTAAGTGCCGCGCAGTCTACGCACAACACGCTTCAACGTCTGCCGCCTCCGATGTCCCGCTTAGGGTGCAGCGTCGCTATGAACCTGGGCGACGAAAGGAGACGGTTTGCCGCGACCAGTAGTGCGACGATAAGTAGTCGAGTCGAACTGTGCCGCCCGACGAAGGAGCATGGACAAAGCGACCATTCCCAACGTAAATGCCCGCGTGCGTCGCGCGCCGACCACGCCCAAATAGCACAACGTCTCCCGACCTACGTTCGTGGGCAGATATCGGCCTACCCCACAATTGCAAGTCTGCAACCGTGCGCGGGGGCAGGAGCCCGGCGCTATTGCGGAAAACATACTGAATGAGGCCACTGCAGTCGAACCCGCTTTCAGGAGTGTTACCTCCATACCGATACGGCGTTCCTATGAGACTGAGTGCGTGTACAACGACGTCGTTTGCCCGAAAAAACTGCGGTTTAGCATCGAGGGCTGCAACGCTGTCACGATTGGAAGCCCCTGTGCCGCACCCCGCTATTACGACAATGCATAACAAAATCGCGAAACGAAGAGCGATGCGGTAGCAATTGGCGGGCAGAACACCACGCCGGATGCCGGTCGTACTGGCTACCGTCTGTGCCCTATATCCGTAAAGGCAAGTTGTCCAGCGTTGAAGGGGCAAAAGCCGCCATCCCCTACCTCGCCACATTGACTCTAGCCCCGAACTTTGCATTGTGTCCGACCCGATTGGTCTACTGCCGCACCACGCAGACGCCGCATGCATTGTTCACCGCGTGACACGAGCGCCGATGGTCAGGGGATCTGTCATCGTCATCCACCAATATACGCGAAAGAAGTTTAAGAAACTTTCATAATCTATTGATATGTAGATTAAATGTGGCAACTTGACGACAGGATGATCCTGTAGGTTCATCAATCGGCTTGCCGCTTCTTGACAACACTGCAAGTTTGATCAAACCGAAAGCGTAAGCCTCCCAGCACATAAGCCGGAGCGCCGACGGCACTTTCGGTATGCGCTTACCGCGAAACTTTTTCACTGGGCGTTTAGCCCTTTTGAATCTGTTGCGTCGGCTGCGGAATTGGATTATGAATCTACCTTAGGCGTTGTCGCTGCCTAGCCCGCTGCCCTTTGTGGAGAGAGACATGGCCGAGCACGTGCGACCTCCCTTCGCGCGGCCTGATCGCAAGCGACGCACCCTGCTTGAAGGGCTTGTGATTGCCTTGCCTTATACCGCCGCCATGAGCGCAATACAGAAGGCTGCCGCCGCGGCCAAACAACCGGGCCACACTATTCAACCGAGCGACCATTTAACCGATTTGACGGCCGGCGAGGCCATACGAGCGATTCGAAATGGCGAGCTCAAGGCCGAAGACTATGTGTCGCGGCTACTCGCGCAGTATCGGGCGCATGAAGATCTGAATGCGATCAGCTGGATCGACGAGGAACGCGCCTTGATAAGCGCGCGGAGCTTAGACAAGACCCGTGCTGCTGGACGTGAGCTTGGTCCGTTGGCGGGCCTCGTGTTCGTCGTCAAAGACAACATCGACACCCTCGGCTATCCCACCTCGGCGGGCACGGCCAGCTTGAAGCAGAACCTCCCCAAGGCAAACGCGCCGGTCGTCGAGAGCTTGCTCGCGCAAGGCGCCATCGTGCTGGCCAAGACAAACATGCACGAACTCGCCGCAGGCGGCACGTCATCAAATCCGGTATTCGGGGTGGTCAGAAATCCCTATGACCCGGAAAGAATTCCCGGCGGCTCGAGCGGTGGAACGGCGGCAGCGATGGCAGCTCGCATTGCCCCGGCCGGTCTGGGGACGGACACTTCGGGCTCGGTGCGTATCCCAGCGTCCTTTTGTGGTATTGCCTCTTTACGGCCCACTAGCACCTACCCTAAGTCCTACTCTGATGCCGGAGTCACCCCCCTCGCACTTTATTTCGACACAATCGGTCCCATGGCGCGAAGCCTGAACGACGTGGCCTTGATGCACGCCGCCATCACCGGAAGTGCGTTGCGCGCACCACGCCCGCTCAGCGGCGTTCGGATTGGCATTCCCCGACGACCTTTTTGGGAAGATCTCGACTCCGAGGTTGCGCAGGTCTGCGAAGAAGCGCTCGACCGCCTTCGGCAGCAAGGCGTAACTTTTATAGACCTAGACTTCAGTGAACTCGGAGCAGAGACGACAAAATTGCAACGCGGCCTGGTAATAGCAACGGTAAAGAGTGATCTCGAAAGTTATCTTGCAGAGCGCGGGCTTTCTATTCGTGTCGATGAAGTGATCAACAGCATAGCAAGCGCCGACGTAAAGGCTATCTATGAAGCGTCTGCCAAATCCAAGATCACGGCGGAAGAATTACAGGCAATGAAAGACGTTAAGCGGCCCGAATTGCGCGCACAATTTGAAGCTGCCCTACAAGAAAACGAACTGAGTGCCGTCCTTTTCCCCACCGAACCCGTTCCAGCTATTCCCATCAGCCCGAAGGGGGACACCTTAGCCGACGAAATCATCCACAACGGACGTCTCGTGAACGCCGGGCTCACGATCACCCGGAACACGCGTTTCTCGCCCGCTTTAGGTGTGCCCGCAGTCTGCTTTCCTGCGGGTCTAACTTCCAACAAGCTTCCCGTGGGTTTCGACCTCACCGGGGCGGCGGGCTCGGACGTCGACCTTCTTGCTCTCGCGATGGGTTTAGAACAGGCGCTCGGGCGATTACCCCCGCCGCCCGGTTACTCAAGCTGAGCACCTAGTCCCTTGTCAGCCCTCGATCTGCGGGTGCGTATTGGGCGCGGCGCGTTCAGGTAGCGGAGGATGTGGGGCAGCTGGGCATCTGATCAAACGTCTTGAATCAAGGAGGCAACTGCCGGGTTAATACTTGTTGGTACCAAAGCGCAGTTCCCATTAGTATGGTGATTTTCCCGGTTTGATCCTATTGTCCGCCTGCCGAACGCATGCATGCAGGGAGAATGCGTGGAGGCCCGCGGTGGGGCGAGGCTCCCTATGACGACTGCACTTAATTACATTGGCGGCCACTGGTTGCCGGCCGATGCCACTCGGACCGGGAAATGCCTGAACCCGGCCACTGGCGAAGTTGCCGCGCATTTCGTTAACGCTACCGTTCAAGAGGCCGAACAAGCGATTGCAGCGGCGCGCAATGGCTTTGACCATACCGACTGGCCTCAACAACCGCGGCTACGATCCGACGTATTACGTTTCTTTGCTGACCGGCTGGAGGCCAACAAAGACACCATTGCAAACAGCCTGGTTACCTTGAACGGAAAACTACAGCGAGAGGCCGAAGGTGAGGTGCTCGCCAGTGTTTCTGAACTGCGTTATTACGCCGGTCTCGCGCGTAATTTATTTGGCCGCACGATAGAAGTCGAGCCCGATACCTATTCACTGATCGATCGCGAAGCCATTGGCGTCGCGGTGATCATCGTACCTTGGAATGCGCCAGTCACGTTGTTGGTCCGATCGCTAGCGCCGGCGCTTGCCGCGGGATGCAGTGTGATCATCAAAGCAGCCTGGCAAACCTCGTGGGTACATCATCAGGTGCTGAACTGCTTGGTCGCCGATGATCGTATTCCTGCAGGCATCGTGAATAGTCTGATTGAACGCGATGTGGAAGCTACTCAGCACTTATGCAAGCATGCCGACATCGACGTCATCAGCTTTACCGGCTCCACCCAGGTGGGAAAGCTTATAGCCGAAGCGACCGCCAAGAATCTCACCCGTCTGTCATTGGAGTTGGGCGGGAAAGCGCCGGCCATTGTCTTGCCCGACGCGGATCTTTCCCAAACAGTGCGAGGCATTGTCACCGGCGCCACCGTCATGGCTGGTCAGATGTGTACCGCAATCAGCCGCGTGTTGGTGCACGAATCGGTCGCATCCGAAGTTCGCGACAAGCTGGCCACCGCCCTGGCTCAGGTGCGCGTCGGCCCTGGCAATGACCCCGCATCCATGATGGGCCCATTGATCGATCGCGCGAATCAGAGCCGTTTGCTACGAGAGTTGGAAGTTGCGCGAGATGAGGCTGACGTCATCCTGGCGGGTGCCGTACCGGAAGCTCTTCCACGCGAAGGCGCTTTCCTGAGCCCATCTTTAATCGCGACACAGGATTTAAACAGCCATTTTGTTCAAAAGGAACTCTTTGGCCCCTTACTTACCTTCGAAACCTTTGAAAACCTAGACGATGCGATTAGCCGGGCTAACGCCACCCGCTACGGTTTGGCGTCATCCATATGGACACGCGACTACCGCCTCGCTAGACGGCTAGCGAGGCGCTTGAAGTTCGGCAATGTGTGGGTCAATGCGCACAATCGCCTCTTTGCCGAGATCGAGACAGGCGGTTACCGCGAAAGCGGCATTGGCCGGTTGCACGGCGTAGAAGGATTAAATGACTTCATGGAAACCAAGCACGTGTTTATGCCTTGCCAAGCATAGCGTACGCAAAGAGCGTATAACGGAACGCGCACGCGGTGCGTTACTTACAACAATGGGGAGGAGACCCAACATGCTATTCGCCCGCATACTCGCTTTTTCTCGGACTCGTCGCTGCTGGCTTGCCGCAGCCCTCTTGGGCTTAGCCACAGCTCTACCTTGGCACGGTTGGGCCCAAGATTGGCCGACGCGCGCCATTCGTATCGTCGTACCCTACACCCCCGGCGGGGGCAACGATATTATGGCCCGCGTGTTTGCCGAGAAATTGGCTCCCGCCTTAGGCCAACCGGTAGTCGTTGAGAACCGCGCCGGAGCAGGTGCTATTGTGGGTACTGAGTACGTCATTAACTCGGAACCTGACGGCTATACACTGCTCTTTGCAGCCAGCGGGCCCATGGTATTCAACCGGGCACTCATCCCTAACCTGTCATACAACACGGTCGAGGACTTGGTTCCAATTTCAATGGGAGGCAGCTTTCCATTGGTGCTCGCCGTCAATCAGGATTTCCCAGCCAAAACCTTTCAGGAGCTGGTCGAGTACTCCAAGAGGAACCCTGACAAGTCGAATTATTCATATCCAGCCGCCTCATTCCAGTTAGTGATGGAGCTACTCAAGGCACGCACCGGGCTTCAAGCCTTGAACGTACCCTACAAAGGCAGCGCACCTTCAATTAATGCCGTACTGGCAGGCGATGTCCAGATGACATTGGTCGACGCAGGGCCGGCCTCGGCCATGCTCAACGCCGGACGACTCCACGGTATCGCGGTTACATCGAAGGAACGACTGGAGGCCTATCCCAACATTCCCACCCTGACGGAGCAAGGCGTGGATTTTTCAATTCGATTGTGGAGTGGCCTTTTCGCCCCGGCCGGCACCCCCGACCACGTCATTCAGCGGCTACACGATGAAATTGCCAAAATCGTGCAAATGCCCGACGTGAAAGAACGCCTGGCAAATTTCGACATTACTGCCGAAAGCATGGAGCCCGAGGCGTTTCGCAAGCAGATAGCCGAAGAAATCGAGCTGTGGACCAAAGTCGCCAAAGAAAACGATCTACAGATCAAGCAATAGCAAAGCAATAAGGAGACGGCGTCGCATTCATGCGGCGCCGACGCACTACTCAAATGAGGGGACAATACTACCCCCAAAGGGAATGATGGCGTCGCTGGAGTCATGTGTTTTTGCCCTGGCCACCCTTCGATCGAAATCCCCACTCAATATGCGTGAGAATGGGGGCCCTTAAGCCCGCTCACCCTTCAGCTGGATCACCCGCGGTGGGTTTAGCCTGCCCTACATTTCTCGCCCTCGCCTCGAACTGCCCTTCGTTTCGCGCCGCCGGTGTCGGTGCTTGCTCAACCGGCGAAAGCGATTCAATCACCCTGCAGTCGGCAACCACACCACAGCCGCATCGGTTGATCATATGTTGACATCCTCCCCGGCCTTAAGGCTGGGGATTCCTACGGAGTGTTGCGTTGATCTGCAACAGCTCTTCGGCGGGTTCTTGCTT
>CAZMVM010000023.1:0-17958 GCA_964569785.1 uncultured Pigmentiphaga sp.
CCAGCGCGAGACCAAGGCGACAGGGAGTTCCGCACCGGCGTGCGCTTCAAGAGGGGGTTCAGGACTGCTGAACGCGAGGGTTGGGTCGGGATCGCCGAAGCCCAGCACCCGGAATAGGGCACGAGCCTTGGTTCGGGACTCTTCCTCTTCGGCGCCCGGCTCCGAGTGCGAAACCAAGACACCTCCTGTGCGAATTTCTGCAATGCCGTCATAAAACCAGGCATGACGTAGTATCGTACCCAAGGATAGTTCACCATCAACACCCACGTAACCAATTGCGCCCCCATACCAACCACGCGGGCTGCTCTCCGCGCTTTCAATCACGTCGACTGCTTCAACCAGAGGGACGCCTGAAATCATTGGGGGTGCGGCAGTCGCCAGGAGTATGTCCCAGGCATCATGATCGGGCGCAAGAGTGCCCGTCATGTAGTCCGCTGAGTGAATGACTGATTCAAAGAAGTGAATGCGCTGGCGCATCCCAAGCCGCACGCTACCGGGCTCGCAAATGGTTAACAGTTGCGATCGAAGTGTGTCGGTGCTGAGCCCTAAGGACGCGGCTTCTTTCTCGGATAACAGCAAGGCACGGCCGAGATCGCGGTCTTCTAAGGGGTCGATGCCGCGTCTTGCGCTGCCGCAGACGGGGGCGCATTCGACAATGCTGTTCGACGCCCGCGCTTGGAGGTCGGGCGATGCGCCGATGAGTTTTTCGTTGCCGTGCAAATTCATGAAGAACATCTGTGGCATGGGGTAACGCCGCCGCAAGGCTGAAAAGGCCGGATAAACCCGCCCGCGATGCTCGCGTCGAAAGCTTTGGGACAGCGTCAGGGACATCGCCTCGCCCGCGCGGAGCCGCTCGACTGCCTTGGCCACGCTGTTCGCGTAGCCTCCCTGCGGGAAGTCGTCTTTGCGGCGCGCCGCGCGTCGCTCCAGTTCGCGCTGCGCAACCGGGTTGAAGACAGCGGCTCGGATCTCAAGCTCGGGAAATGTGAAGGTGATACGGCTATGCCGGTTACCGGTCGACGACAAGATCTCAGTCGGTATATACAAGCGGACTCGGGTCTGATCAAGCTCACGTTGGGTCGCGATGTTTCCAAGCCGCCAATGATCGAAACTCCAGGCGCCATAAAAACCGAAGCCCGAGACGTCACCCGTGAAAGTCCGACTAAGCGCGCGCAGTAAGTGAATGAATGCATGCTGAGAAGCACTCAGCTGCAGTTGGGACAAGTCGGGAACAAACCGCCGGTCAATCCAGTTTCCGGGGATTTGCGCAGCCCAATGTTGAACGATTGCGTGTCCAACTGGATTGAGCGGAATAATAGTGGCGACGCGGCGCTCGAAATCTATAAGAATCGCAGGATCAATAAAGGCGACGGACTCGTGCCGATACACTGGTGCGTAATGGTAGTCGCATCCATAGAACATGCCACAGCGATCATCGATCTTTCGGACGAGGTCTTCCAGTGCATCCGCGTCAACGGCACATTCCTGCCGTTGAACCATCAAAGGCGTGTTTTGGCCTGCGAGTTTCATAGGCATAGAAAACGTAGGTTGGGATTTCGTTTTGACAATCTTATCCTGGCCTGAGCGCACAATAGGAAAAAAGACGCCGAGCGGTTCGCTCCAGCGCCTTGTCAATGTGCAGCAGTAGAGTTGGTTCGTCTAGTTGGACACAGCTCCCGAGTCGCGTACGACCGCACCCCAGTTCTCAGTTTCCTGCTTTAAGAATTCGGATGCTTGTGCGGTTGATCCGCCCACCGGCGTAGCTCCCAGTGCAGCGAGCTTTTCTATAACTTCTGGGTCTGCAAGCGCCTCATTAACAACCTTGTTCAGTTTTTCGACCACAGCCTTGGGGGTGTCTGCGGGGGCTACAAGCCCTACCCAAGCCGAAAACGATAATTCCGGAAAGCCAACTTCAGTAGCGGTCGGCACATCTGAATACTTGGCAATGCGTTCTTTTGTCGTGACGAAAAGTGGACGCACGCGTTCGCCGTCTATGAACGGCGTGCTCGAAATCAAGGTGTCGAACATCATGTGCACCTGGCCGCCGGCAAGATCAGTCAGAGCGGGACCAGCGCCTTTGTAAGGAATGTGATTTAGCTCCACACCAGCCAGGCTAGAAAACCAGTGCGTTCCCAAGTGGCCAACCGTGCCACTACCCCCCGAGGCATAGTTTACGGCACCCGGATTTGACCGAGCATAGGCGATGAGCTCTTCGGTGGTCTTGAATGGCGCCTCGGGATTAGCCAACATGACAAACGGCACCGACGCCGCGATGGCGATCGGGGTCAATTCGTCTTGCGTAAACGGCATCGACGGGTACAAGCTGGGGTTCACCGTGAAGCTGTTCCCAATCATGGCAATGGTATAGCCATCGGCCGGTGCTTTTGCCACTTGCGCGGTGCCAACGTTTCCACCTGCTCCCGGACGGTTGTCAACAACAATGCTGGTGTCGAGGAGTTCAGCGGCCTTGTGTGCGACGATGCGGGCAATGCCGTCCGTCGTACCGCCGGGGGCGAAGGGAACGACAAGGCGAATTGGGCGAGACGGGTAAGTCTCGGCAAACGCAGTACTGCCCGCCACAGCAGCAACGACAGCGCCAGCAGCTAGTAGACAACGAAGAGCATGTGTTTTAAAGCGTGACAGCAAGGCGAATGACGCAGTCGAGCGAAGAACCATGGTTGAGTCGTGCGAATATAATAAGTTAGGACATTCGTATCGCGCCCGAGCTACGTGACGGGGCGACACGAAATCGAAGAAGCTCGCGACCCTACCGCGAAGCACAACGTTTTGTCAAGCTGAGTTCAGCTCGCTCTGCCTATGGAATTGCGTGGAGTAGCGGACACCAGCTACTTACTGCGTCGCCACAGATGGGGCCGTGGGTGCCTTAAAACAGCTGCTGCTTCACCGCGGGAGACGCGTGTGCTAGCTGGCCGGTGACTCCACATAGCCGTGCAAAGCGTTCCGTCTCTGGCAGGCTGGGATGGCCATCAACGCAGAAAATCGAACAATCCTTTATCACTGCGCAGGGTCTGATCGATGCGGCGCTCCCATTTTTTGTCGCAAACGAACGTCTCATCCGGGTAAAAGCCGGTGACCTTGTAGTTAACTGCGTAGCACCACTCGAGTGAGCCAGGGTCAGGGCCATGGCCCTCGGAGTCAACCACGCCTGTCCACCGATTGACCCACTCATACCATTCGGGGGTTCCGACAAAGTTAGGATGAGGGGCAGTAGCAATGATTTGCTCGCGTCTCTGCTGCGTCGCGAATTCTTCTTGGTTGAAGTCGCGGGGGCCCGAACTGCAGGCGGCCAGAGCAAGCGCAACGGTCGAAACCAGCGCTCTGTGCAACATAGTGATTTCCTGACGGTGACCATTCAAGCCATGGATAGGCATCGGTTGATAGAAAGCGCCGTACCCCTGACTTTCACCCCCATGCTTGGGCTTTGACCGTGAGCGGGTCGAGCCGAGGAGGGGAGAGTCAATGAGTGCTGCAACCAGTGTAGCAGTGTTGGAAGTGGTTGGCGTGGTCCGGTATGCCGGCTCTTCGCCAAGGCCCTGCCCATCATGTAAGGCCTAGACGTTGAGTGCGTGGACCCCGGCGGCAACTAGGATTCCGACAACGACGCCGGCAGCGATCTCAAGCCGCGAATGTCCCATGCGTTCCCTCAGGGGCTGATGGTTAGTATCCCGCGATGCCAGCCGGTTAATTGCTACGGCGTGTTTGCCAACTTGACGGCGCAGGCTGCTCGCATCGAGCATGACGATGAACGCGAGGGTCAACGCCACGCCGAAGGCGGGATGGCTCAGTCCTTCCTTGAACGCGATGAGAGCGGCCATGGCACTGACAATTGTGCTGTGATTGCTCGGGAGTCCACCGTACCCGATCAGCCCAAATGCCAGTTGGCGGGCCCTAATGCTATTGATCATGAACTTGCAAGTGCCTGCGATGAACCACGCCAGGAAGGGTGTGATTACGTATGCGAAGCCCATGGTTACACCTTCCCGGGCCATAGCGCCCAGCCGCACGCAACCACCCATAGGACGACCGTTAGCAGGAGTTGCCAATCTGCCAGTAGCGCATCGGTAGGCGACTCGCCAGCATCACGGGTTTCAACGACGAACCAGTAACGGTACAGGCCGAACAGGACGAGGGGAATTGTCAGCCCTAATTCAGGCTTGGACGACATCACGAAGATGCTGTAGAACAACAACGCTCCAGTAGCGGACATTTCCGCGTATCGGTCGATAAGCGAGACGGAGTAATGCTCAAGGACCTCGCGACTTTGCGTACCACGCTGGCTGAGCTCTTGCCGCCGCTTGATAGCGGCAAGGTAAAGGGCCAGACATAGGGTAGTGATAAACATCCATTTAGACACTGGCACATTCACTGCCATCGCACCAGCGTATACGCGAAGAACAAAACCGATGGCGATAGTGAAAATGTCAACGACCGGCTGATGCTTTAATACTACGGAATATGCGAGGTTCAAAAGAAGGTAGCCAACAATGACAGCGACCACTTTGGGGAGGACGAACCAACCGCCGATCAATAGCGTGTAAAGTCCGGCCAGCAGCAAGAAGGCCGTGGGTACCTTCACGACCCCGGTAGCCAGCGGACGGAGTTTGGATTTCTCGGGATGACGACGATCGCGTTCGATATCGTAAAGATCGTTGACGACGTAGGTGGCAGATGCTGCTACGCAAAACAGCAGTGTTGCCAGCACAGCAGGATAGACAGCCTCAACATCTAGAAACGCCCCTGAAAAGATCAGGGGCGCCAGAACGAAGCCGTTCTTGATCCACTGTTTCGGCCGCAAAAGTGAGACTAACCCCGCGAGCGGTGCGCTTAGGGTGCGCCCCGTTACAGTATTATGCATTGGTTTCTTGACCTCGGAACTACAATTGAATGTTTGCCTCGACCAGGCTCGCGATTAACTATGCCATTTTTGCACTAATCGCAACTGCAGCGAACGTTGGTGCGCAAGATCTCGTTATCCGCACCTACAGCGGTGCCTTGGATATCTTGATTTCAGTCATTGCAGGAACTGGCGTGGGGCTCATTGTCAAGTACCTTCTTGACAAACGGTACATCTTTCGCTTCCGGCCGCGTAACGTCGCGCACGACACCCAAACGTTTGCTATTTATGCGGCCATGGGACTTGCGACGACGACGATCTTCTGGGGCTTCGAGTTTGGCTTTCACCACATGTTCGAGACCAAGGAGATGCGTTATCTGGGCGCTGTCATTGGGTTAGGCGTTGGTTACCTGGCGAAGTATCACCTTGACAAGCGATACGTCTTCCGCATGGAGGACGCATGACGCCGGTGCGATCATGGGGCCGTTTAAGCGCCGACCCTCACCGTCTTGTGCGCTTGAAACACCCATCAGATGTCTAGCGCCATGTCGTATGGGCATCTAGACCAGGCCTTGCATACGGCATGGGCCGCAGCTATGGCGACGCGTGTCTCAATTCTCACGGTACTCTTTGGGTTACGGCTGGACTCGACCATTTTGTCGAATTTGACGATGCTACCGGTCGGTTGGTCTGCGAGCCGGGCGTGTTGTTGCGCGATATTCAGCAGGTGTTCGTGTCACGTGGGTGGATGCTGCCGGTAACGCCGGGCACGCAGTGGGCAACGGTTGGAGGTGCAGTTGCCAACGACGTGCATGGCAAGAACCACCACCGCTTTGGGTGTTTCGGCGAGCATGTGCGGCGCCTAACCATCATGCGGACGGATGGTGAGTGCATACAATGCGGTCCTGACCATCGCCCGGAGTGGTTTGCGGCAACGGTCGGCGGCTTGGGGCTGACCGGGATAATCACGGAGGTCGAGTTGCAACTGCGTCGCGTCCCGGGTCCTTGGCTTCAAACAGAAACGATTCCGTACAGCAGTTTGCGTGAATTTTTTGCGTTGGCGGCCGAGTCAGAATCCGACTGGGAATATACCGTGTCGTGGATCGACTGCCTTGCCCGCGGTGAACGAGGGATTTTTCTACGTGCCAATCATGCCGAGGTTGAAGCACAAAAGAGACGCAAACCCCGCGGCGTGCAGATGCCATTCGATCCGCCCCTATCCCTGGTGAACAAGCTCACCTTACGACCGCTCAATGCGGCTTATTACTACCTTCAGAAGCGCCAGGCCGGACGCCGGATCGCGCATTTCGAGCCCTTTTTTTATCCGCTTGACCATGTGAGTGAGTGGAATCGCATGTACGGACCAAAGGGCTTTTATCAGTATCAATGTGTGCTGCCCATGTCGCATGGACATGATGCCGTTGATGCGATGTTGAAGGAAATCGCGACCTCGGGAGAGGGCTCGTTTCTGGCCGTGCTGAAAACCTTTGGCAATCGGCATTCGGTTGGGTTCTTGAGCTTTCCCCAGCCAGGGGTCACGCTTGCATTGGACTTTCCCAACCGTGGCGCTCGTACCCATAAGCTATTTACACGTCTGGATGCCATCGTCGAAGAGGCCAAGGGCCGGCTGTATCCTGCAAAGGATGCGCGTATGCCGAAGTGGCTTTTCGAGGCGGGCTACCCTCAGCTCGATGCGTTCATGGCGTTTCGAGATCCCGGAGTCAGTTCAGATTTTTCCCGTCGCTTGATGGGATGTTAACTAGCCATCATGAAAAGAATTGTTTTGATTGGGGCTACATCGGCCATTGCCCAACACTGCGCGCGACTCTGGCTGCAAGGTGACCCCATCGATCTGACATTGGTCGGGCGCGATGAAAGACGCCTGGAGCGTGTGGCGGCGGACCTGCGGGTGCGTAGCCCGGGATCCAGAATACGCTGGATTGTGGCAGAGTTTCACGACCCGGATGCAATTTCTAACACCGTCGCTGGCATCGTTCGAAACGGGCCGGTGGATATCGCGCTGATTGCGCAAGGGTCGTTGCCGGATCAAGCACAGTGTGAAAAAAACCTTACCCGTTGTCACGCCGCCATGTCGATTAACGGCCTATCGCCCGTGCTTTATGCAGAAGCGTTTGCTCATGGCATGGAACAAACTGGGTATGGCACGATTGCTTTGATTAGTTCAGTGGCTGGCGATCGGGGCCGAAAATCTAACTATGTCTACGGGGCCGCGAAAGGGCTAGTCGCCCGTTATGCCCAAGGCTTGCAACACCGATTTGCTGGCTCGCCGGTGAAGGTTGTTCTTGTTAAGCCCGGCCCAACCGACACCCCTATGACGGCACATCTTAAAGGGCAAGGTGCGAAATTGGCTCCGGTAGAGAATGTGGCGCGGCAAATTGTAAAGGCGGTTGAGCTTGGCAAGCCAGTGGTCTACGCGCCGGCTCAATGGTGGTTGATCATGATGATCATACGTCACTTACCAGCCTTCGTCTTCAATAAGCTGCATATTTAGGGTCGTGTCGATGGCTGGAAGCAATAATAAGCTGTTAGATAAGCTGTTAGGGCTTGGTGTTTTTCTGATCGCAGGTTTTTTTGCCACCAACTATACGATCAATCACTTTTACGTAACCGGCGGCTACATGTTAGATAGCGGGTGGTTTGCACACCTGGCTGCACATGCTTCAAGCTGGCCGTTAAGCAATCCGCCATCATTGGGCGGCACGTATTTCTCCACTCATTTCTCTCCGGCATTTTATGTTTACAGTGCGGGATTCGGGCTACTTAACAGTGTAGGTGCGGGTATAACCGAAGCCGCGTGGTTCGCTATCACACAAGGCTTGTGGGTGGCAATAATGGCTGCTGCGTGCTTTTCCCTCCTTAGTCCCGGCTCTGGGCAAGGACTTGTCCGCAGTACATGCGTGGCGATCATTGCCCTCATGCTTGCTTACAACGGCGTCACACTTGCTTCGTTGGGGTTTCCCCATTTTGAAATTGCGATTCCTGCCTTGCTAGTAGCGTTCTTCGCGCTATATCTGAACGGACATACCAAGCTGGCTTTGAGTTTGTTGGTACTTGGTCTTTTGATGCGCGAAGATGCGGGCCTGCATTATTTCGGATTGTTCTTCGTTTTTTCGATCTATCTCTACTTTGCGAACGAACGCCGGCTTACTCAACAAGTAAAGGCATACACGATCTTGGCCTTGGTCTGTCTGTTGTACAGTGCAACGGCGATCGGGATACAAAAGCTATTCTTCGGCTCTGGAGACGATGCGTTGCGTCGCGTGTACCTGGGAGACCCGGCATACGCCCATGTTTCACTGGCTTTTCTACTGGAGAGGCTTAGCTTCTTTCTTCAAAATCGTCTGTATATCGTTATCCCCTTCGCATTGATGATCGGCTTGGCGGCCTACAAGAAAAACTGGGGTCCTCTGGTCGGAATAGTAGCGGTGACACCTTGGATCACGTTTAATTTGCTGGCGGTTCAGGACCAGGCAGGCGGGCTCCGCAGCTATTATTCGTTTCCCGTCGCGCTGGCGCTACTTTGGCCCGCGGTTGCATATCGGGTGTTGTTACAGACCGATGGCCAAGAGCGAGAACAGCCCGTTCTTTCGCTGAAGGTTATCGCGTTGCTCGCCCTCTCGGCCGTGGCTTTCTATCCCGGAAGCCAAGGGAACCACGATCCCGCACCTTGGAAAAGCTTCGGCCCACGATGGGCCGGCCACGTCCAGAGCGCTCACAAGGCCCTGGATGCGTTCGTTGAGTCCAATGTCAGTTTGAACCTCCTCTTTGACGACGCTGTGGCCTCGCTCCTTAGCAGTAAAGTCTCCGCTGTGCAGTGGAGGTACTTGCTCAGCTTCGGGGATGATACGATAAAAGGTATGGACGCCGTCGTCTATCAGCCCGGAGCTTGGCTCGAGGAAAGAGTCAAAGAGGTCGCGGCGATCGCGGGGTTGAACTATCGCTGTCGCATTCCAGATACTCCCTACGCGGTTCTTGCGCGATCGCAGGACGTCCGCGCGTGCACTTTTCCTGACACGCCTGCAACCGAGCAAGATCCACCTCCGGTGCTTCATCCGTAACGTGTCAACGGGCGGGGTCCATCATAACTGCGGGCGGGCGGCACTTCCCGTTGCTGACCCGCCTTCGTTTCTTCACCGAGTACCGGCGCGACTGTTTAGGGGTCGCGGTAGTGCTGCATCAATTGCCGGTGTTCGATTTCCTACACTAGGTGACAACCATTGTTCAGGGACCTGATTGAAGATTTGGACAATTATTCAAACCACCCCGAGACGTTTCTCGACGTTCCCTTCGTGCCCACCGATGACAAAGTGGTTGAAGCCATGCTCAACCTGGCCCAGGTTGGCCCAAAGGATGTGCTATACGATTTAGGCTCGGGCGACGGGCGTATTGTGGTGGCGGCCGCCAGGGATCGCAACGCACGCGCAATCGGAGTTGAACTTGATCCACTGCGGGTTGCGGACGCGATGGAGTATGCGGGATGGTCGCGCGTCGAGCACCTCGTCGACTTCATTGAAGAAGATCTTTTCGACGTGGATCTGCGCGAGGCAACTGTTGTCACAATGTATCTGCTTCACTCAATTAACGTTCAGTTGCGACCGAAACTGCTGAGTCAATTGCGGCCTGGTGCGCGGGTCATATCTCACGCCTTTGACATGGGAGACTGGAAACCGGACCACTACGTCCGCATTGAGCACTCGAAGCTGTATAAATGGGTGGTTCCGGCCCGTGTGGCAGGTCCGTGGGAATGGGAGGGGGCCGCCGGGGAGCCCTACCTTATCGAGCTTGAGCAGGAGTTCCAGGAAGTGACTGGGCGCGCCTGGATCGCAGGAAAGCGGGTGGTGTTGAAGGAGGCCGTTGTCGCCGGCCCCAGGTTGGAGCTTCAACTGGTTCCTGGAAATACCGAAGAGATGGAGACCTGGATCCTGGATTTCACGGACGACGAAGACGAGCCAACAGTTACTTTGAAAGAACCCTGACTTCAACCCTTATCTCGGTTGAAGTCATGCGGAATTAATGTAACCGTGCGTGCGAACTTGCTAATTGTTGTTGCTGCGTCGGCGTGACGGCATTGCGGCGAAATGCGATAGGGCGTTACTGTGTCGGTACCTCGAACTCAATGAGGGAGACCCGAGCATGCGATCAGCGCCTGAATTGACGACGCCGTCCGAGGAAGAGCTCAACGCAACCCTACGGTACGGGTGTGCCCAATCCAAACTGGGGACGGTCTTGGCCGCGGCAAGCCGAAAGGGGCTGTGTTTTGTCGCCTTGGGCGATGACTGTACAACATTGACCAACGCCTTACGCCAGCAGTTCCCTAGGGCGCAGCTTGTCCACGACGATGACCCCAATAGGGCCTCGAGCTTTGCGCCTCTGCTAAAGCACGTTGTGCAGTATCTTGACGCACCTGGCCTTGAGCTCGCGTTACCGTTGGATATCAAAGGGACACCGTTTCAGCAAGAGGTTTGGAATGCCCTGCGACACATTCCTCCCGGGACAACTATCACCTATGCAGAGCTTGCGCGCCGGGTAGGCCGACCTTCCGCTGTGCGTGCTGTTGCAAGTGCGTGTGGGGCGAACAAGCTAGCGATTGTGATCCCCTGCCACCGGGTGGTAGGGTCAGATGGCTCGTTGACGGGATACCGGTGGGGCATTCGGATAAAGCACGCATTGTTACGACAGGAAGCAGCGCAGGTCACGGGCGGCAATCCGGAGCTCGCAGTCAGAGAACAGGACGTCGCGTAATACTAAAGAGTGGCTGGAGCTTCATAAGCCGCGAACGCTGATGCGCTTGCTCCCAGAAGCCCCAGACGCTTGACTGGGACCTTTCAAGGACAACGCGCGAGCCCCGTTAGCGCAAACAACCTCTGGGTCCAGGCGCAATCAACTAGAGCAGTGTCTTGCGGGGCAGGATGGGCATGCCTACATGCGATGTGCGAAGCGTGAGGCGCTGTGCGCAGGGGCTTTATTCTGCCATTGAATTGAACGGACAATCTGCTTTAACCCACATCGTGTCAGCCGCGCCTTGCATCTCACTCGTTGCTGCTGCCTGCTGATCAATGCGTCAACGTCAACTAAACCGTGTTCAGAATCGGAGGGCGCGGTTGTTGTAGCCGATCATGCATTATGGGTGGTAGGTACCGACCAGGATGCATCACGGGCTCACGGCCCAGCGCGTGCTTAACGCAAAGACCACATCAGTGTCTGAGCAAAGGGAGTCCACAGGCCAACACGAACACCGGCGGCGCCCAGTGCATCGGCGGCCCATTGGTTCGAGGTGCGAATAAGGTGATACCGCCCGGTCGCTTCGAAGAAGACGCCATCTGTTCCGTGGCCCGTCTGTTCGAGGGGAATGGGCAGCGCATCTGCACCGAGGGCGAAACTGTCGCGCAAGAATTGCGCAAGCAAGTGATAGCTTGCTGGGTCGAGCGCTAACGTGTGAACCGAGGGTGGGAAAGGAGGCTGATTCAATGGTTCAACTCGGACGACGGCGGCGCCTCCAACCACCACTCGGATCAAGTTCCGAAGCTTGATATCAGCCCACGTAGGAGTCTCTGTATAGAATTCTCTCTGTCCCCATCCGAACGCCAGCCAGCCTGGACTGAAGCAATCATCTACGTGGTGCAAGCGCTGCTGCTCACAGTAAGGCAGGGAAAGAAAGTGCAGCCAATCGTAGGGCGCGTTCGACGGCAAAACAAGATCGACGTGGACACCATTACTGCGCACATACACGAGCACTCCTTGCCGAGGTTCAACCCAGTGTGCGTTGCGCGGTAGGGCAGCACCGACGACGACCGCAGTCACGACAAGAGCGGCTATAGCAACGGCTGCCAATCCCCAGCGTACATTCATGAGTATCCATGCCGTTGCAAAGGCTCATGACGAATTGAAGAGGCGCGTGTTCAGGTGCGTCTCATCGGTCGTAACTCTGTCGATGTCTGCCCGCTGGCTTTCCATGACAATGGATACTGCACAGCCAAACCGTCATGTTGGAAGGTTTGCGGTCATGCGGCAGCCGCCGCTTCGTTGATACCGCCTTCGGCTAGTTCCGTCAGCTTGAGGTCGGTAGCCTTTTCTTCCTCGAGGGTTTCCATCAGGAGCTTGACGGCGTCCTTGTATCCGAGCTGTTCTGCAAGAATGCAAAGGGTGCCATAGCTGGCGATTTCATAGTGCTCGACTTTCTGTGCTCCTGCGATCAAGGCTGCGTCACGTACGGGGCCTTTGTCTACTGTGTCCATGACATCTTTGGCCTCTTCTATCAGGCCTTCCATGGCAGCGCATTTTATGCGCTTTAGCCGAATTTCAAGCAGATCGACGACCTTGTCGATTCGTTCTATCTGCCCTTGTGTTTCTTCCAGGTGTGTCTCGAAAGCAGCGCGCAATTGTGGATCCTCCACTGCGCGTGCTAGTTTGGGCAGCGCCCGTGCAAGCTGCTTCTCGGCACTGTAAATGTCGGATAGCTCATGTATAAACAACTCATCCAGCGTTTTAACAGCCATGGATTCCTCCGTCAGATAATTAGCAGGGAGGTTGCCGCTCATGCGAGGCGGTAGCCTCCCGGGTACGAGACGGGGATACAGCAAGTGGGGTGCCAGCGGATGAACGCGCGCGCCTCCGCAAGTTTCAGGTGTCGCAAGGCAAGCAAGGAAGGAGAGTGTGGCCGCGGCTGCTCGTTCGCCTTGAGCTTGTGGATGACAGAGCTTATGCACGTTAATGCGCGCCATTGCCCTTTGTTTCTACGCTGCGGAGCAGGTCCAAGGTGCGGCGTCAGGCTCCGTATAATAGGATGAGATGGCAAGGGCTTTGCCATCGGCTGAAATCTTACGCAGTGCAGGGCAATCCCTCAGCTCCAGTATCGTCGATCATCAGCGTGGCGCACTGCAAAATCGCAGTGGTGTCACCGATAGTGTTCTTGTATCTTCGGAGCTCTTTCTGCTTGCAGAGCAGGGTTGCGAGTGGTCGAGCAGTGATCGGCCGTATGTCGCAAGCTGCCTCGGCGTCCAAAGGTGTATATGACAGGCTCGCCTCCAGCGTTCTCTCCGGTGCAGACGCGGTATGTACCAATTTGGTTGCTTGCCATCCTGACCTTCTCAGGAACGTTGGCCATGCATATGTTTGTGCCTGCGCTGCCGATGGCAGGACGCGACTTGGGCGCGAGTATGGCGCTCATGCAGTCGACGATCAGCTTGTACATTGTGGGGCTGGCGGTGGGGCAAGTCATTTATGGCCCGATAGCCGATGCCATCGGTCGACGTCCGGTATTGATGTTCGGGCTGGCCCTTTATACAGCCGCGGGCCTGGTAGCCGCCTTCGCGCCGCAGGTATATGCGTTGATTGCCGCTCGGGTCTTGCAGGCCCTTGGAGGATGTGCGGGTATTGTCGTGGCCCGTGTCATCATCCGGGATACCAGCACCTCTAACACCGCGATAAAGCGGCTTGCGCTGCTGAACCTGATTACTATGATCGGGCCAGGTATCGCGCCGATGTTGGGCGTTGCCCTGACAACCAGTGTTGGTTGGCGCTATATCTTTGCGCTCCTCACCCTGCTGGGCGTGTTCAATGCTGTGTGTGTCTGGCGCTTATTGCCGGAAACTGGGCGTCCGAGCGGCAGCGTTCATGTGGGCGGGCTGCTACGCGATTACGGGCGCATCTTGCGAACCCCATCGTTCTTGGGTTTCGCCGTTGGAGGAAGTTGCGCCACCATGGTGGTGTACGCGATGGTGGTCGCCGCTCCGTTCATTGTGGTGCAAGAGCTGCACCGTCCTGATCGAGAGATAGGGTATCTGCTACTGGCACTCATGCTCGCCATGGCCGCCGGAAACATTCTCACTACCCGCATGGTGGGCAGAGTTGCAATCGAGAAAATTCTGGTGCGCGCCAACTTGCTGAGTTTTCTCAGTGCTCTTGCCTTTGTGGGTGTTGCTCTCGTCGGCAGCCTTTCGGTGTGGTCGCTTGGCGGTCTGATTTGTCTGTTTGCAGTCGGTGTGGGCATGGCTGGGCCCGGCGCTATGACGAAAGCGATCAGCGTGAATGTCCATCTGACCGGCACGGCTGCAGGATTGTACGGCGCGTGCCAGATGTTAGTTGGTGCGATCGCTAGCGCGTTGCCCGCGATTGGGCCCAGCCCATCTCTGGCGGCCGCGGTTGTATTGGCAGTTGCCGGGTTGATCGCGCAGGTCAGCTTGCGGTGGGCTTTATCCTTGGAGCGCAAAGCGGAACGGGGACCTGACATTGAGACGTTGGCCGCGAGCAGCAAGACACCCGAGCATGCTGAGCGCTATGCACCCCAATCACGTAGTCGCTAATAACCCCAAGTGAACCCCGTCACTGGCGACTTACGGGTGGTCTCCTTATTTGCCGGGGCTTCCGGTAATTGGAAGCATCATTCCTGTAATGTAGCTCGAGCACGAGGGTGCGGCCAGGAAGACATAGGCAGGAGCAATTTCTTCGGGTTGAGCAGGGCGTCGCATGGCCGTGCCGCTGCCAAAGGACTCGATATCTTCAGCGGGCTGATCTGCTGGATTCAAGGGAGTCCACACAGGCCCTGGTACCACCGCATTGACGCGGATGCCGCGCTCGATCACGCTCGCCGCCAGGGACATGGTAAATGCATGGATGGCACCCTTGGTTGCAGCGTAATCCAGCAAGCTTCCGTGCCCATGCAGTCCGGTGACCGATCCGGTATTGATGATGCTCCCGCCCGCAGGCAAATAGGGCAACGCGGCGCGGGCCATACGAATGTAGGCGTAAATGTTGGTGCGAAAGGTAGTATCCAATCGTTCGTCGGTGATATCGAGCAGTGAACTTGCGTGTTCCTGGAAGGCCGCGTTATTTACCAAAATGTCGAGATGTCCAAACGTGTCAACAACGCGTTTGGTTGCCGTTGTGCAAAAGTCGGGATGAGTAATGTCGCCCGGAATGAGCATGCACCGCGCCCCTTCCTGCTCGACGTACCGTTGTGTCTCCTGAGCGTCCTCATGCTCGTTCAGGTAGGCGAGCGCGACGTTGGCTCCTTCGCGAGCGAACAGAATGGCGACAGCACGCCCAATCCCGGAGTCGCCCCCGGTGATAAGGGCGTTCATACCTTGTAATTTTCCGCTCCCGCGATAACTTGGGGCCAGAAATTGAGGCTGTGGACTGAGTTCGTGTTCGTTGCCAGGCTTTTCCAAGTGTTGGCGCGGTAAAGGCGGGCCTGGACGTGCGCGGTTATCCGTTCTGGGAGGGCCTGCGGCCGAGGATTCTGTTGCTTTTGCCTCGGCGTCATGCGCATCTTGCTGATCCTGAATATTACGCTGTCGCCGAACGGTGGCTTCGGTCCACGATGAATGAGCGTCGGTGTGGACGTCCGTGGGCGGCTTTCGATGAGTAGGGGGTGGTGACATGAAAGCTCCTGCAAGTGAAGCGATTACCTGGCACCAGCAGAAGCAAATCGAATGCCGCCGGGGTGAGGTGCTGTCGACAGGGTGTTGGCGTGCTTTGTGACGGCAAAGGTGTGCGGTTATGCATTGGGAGGGCCCGGTGGGCGGTCGCTCGCACCCGCGGTTCAAGAGCGTTGAATGTACGAGTGCGAGCGATCCGGAAATCTGCAACACGAGTCGGCGGGCCAAAGCAAGGGGGTTGTGACTGAAAAGCCTGCCACCATTTCTAAATCGGCGCGCTGTTCCTAAAAGTGCGTTGATGTTTCGGCAATACCCGGGCATCTTGAGGAACAGTGAGGAATAGCAGGTTTCCCATGCGAGGGTCGCCCGGCGCCATCAGGTAAAGCCGGGGCGATCATTGCTCAAGGAGTTCTGACATGGCATTGGTCTGGAAACGCAAAAGCAGGCATATTGTTGACGGCCTGCCTTTTGAAATGCAGTTCGCGCGTGTCGATGGAGGCTACCGCGTTCGCATCGTGTTTGATGGGCGTGCGCCTGTGGAATGCGAGCAGGTGTGGCGCACCGAGGAGGAAGCGCTTGGCCGAGGCTTTCAGTTGGCGGACGCAGTAGTCGAAGAGAGTTTGCGCTAACAGGAAGCCCCCGAGCCGTCCGTTCGCAACTCAAGCACACTTCAAAGCGCGGTGCATTCCCAATGAACGATAGCCAGTTGCGGCGCCGCCCTGCGAACGCACCGCCTGCACCTCACGCACTTTCGCACTCCACGCAGCCTGGTGAGTTGAATCACTCTCTGCTGAGGAGCGAAAGAGAAAGTCTTGGCACAGTCGATGCGCGGGCAAGGGCGGTGCAAGTCGCCAAGTGAGTTGCTCGCCGTCAGTGGAGGAGTGAGATGCGTCCAGAAACGTTGACGGCCACCGTTGTGGTGGCCGTCACTGCCCCGAAGGGCAGTCAGAGTGCCCATGAAGGGCCTCAGAGGTGAGCTGCCTTGCGGCAGCAGTTCCAATATAGCAATCGTGCCGAGCAATCACCAGCAACCGTTCGTGTGCATCGGCAACGGTCTGTATTTTTGATCCGTTGGGCCCTCGTCGCAAGGTGCGTCGCCGAACTCTATTCCGCTAAAGGCATCCTGGCTTGCCTGATGGACACGCGCCGCCCGATCGACAGTCAGGTTGAAGTATTCAATAGCATCCCCATTCTGTTTATCTAAGAAGCGGTACATCGCGAATTTCATTGGTAAGCCAACTTACACCAGGGCATGATTTTCCCGTGCGGTCTCACGCATCATGCACGAGGACATCATCTGATAGAATCTAGGTTTGCAACGTGTTGCCCAACGTTACTTAATCCAGCGCAGCGCCATGTTATTTGTTGCTCGAACTAGCCCAGCAGGTATCGCCTGAGTCGCGGATCTGCTTTGTGTTGTGTTCGCAGCGTCGTACATCGGCCTGCACAACAGGCAAGTCGGTTAAAGCGGCCCAGGCAGGCCGCGTTTTTTGTTGGGTCGAATAACAGGTAAGCAGGGAAGCTTAAATTCCCTTCGGTTGAAATCTCGCAGGATCCCAGTATGGTACAGATTACGTTACCCGATGGTTCGAAACGCCAATTCGAGGGACCGGTCACGGTGGCTGAGGTGGCGCAGTCGATAGGCTCTGGCCTGGCTCGAGCAGCTCTCGCCGGGCGGGTTACCTACGAGGGAGAAGAGGATCCGCGACTGGTAGACACCAGCTACCGAATCGACCGTGACGCACAGCTGTCCATCGTCACAGCCAAGGACGCGGATGGTTTGGAAATCTTGCGGCACTCTACGGCGCACTTGTTGGCGTACGCAGTCAAAGAGCTGTTCCCGGACGCGCAAGTCACCATCGGGCCGGTCATCGAGAACGGTTTCTACTACGACTTCGCCTACTCGCGGCCATTCACCCCGGAAGATCTTGAAGCCATAGAAAAGAAGATGGTCGAGCTCGCCCGCCGCGATGAACCGGTTGTGCGAGAAGAGTGGGATCGCGACGAAGCAGTGGAGCTCTTCAAATCGATGGGCGAGCATTACAAAGCCGAAATCATCGCCTCGATTCCGCAGGATGAAACTATCAGCCTGTATCGGGAAGGCGACTTCGTTGACCTATGCCGCGGGCCCCACGTCCCGTCAACGGGCAAGCTGAAGGTTTTTAAGCTGACCAAAGTTGCAGGAGCCTATTGGCGGGGAGACAGCAATAATGAAATGTTGCAGCGCATCTACGGGACGGCGTGGGCGTCAAAGGAAGATCAAGACGCTTATCTGCGCATGCTCGAAGAAGCGGAAAAGCATGATCACCGACGCTTGGGACGCGAACTAGACCTCTTTCATTTCCAGGAAGAAGCGCCTGGGCTGGTCTTCTGGCATCCTCGCGGTTGGGTCATCTGGCAGCAGGTTGAGCAGTACATGCGCGAGGTGTACCGACAGGGCGGATACCAAGAAGTCAAAGGTCCGCAAATTCTCGATCGTTCGCTGTGGGAAAAGACCGGACATTGGGAGAACTATCGTAACAACATGTTCACGACAGAGTCTGAAAACCGGTACTATGCGCTCAAGCCCATGAATTGCCCCGGTCATGTGCAGATTTACAACTCGCAGCTTCGCTCGTACCGTGACTTGCCGTTACGTTTGGCCGAATTTGGTCAATGTCACCGCAATGAGCCCTCTGGAGCCTTGCACGGGCTGATGCGGGTGCG